>CALDGN010000407.1 GCA_937942965.1 uncultured Acidimicrobiales bacterium
ACCGAGGCTGTCCTCGCCAACATGGAACACGACTACGGCCACAGCACCGCGGGCCGAGTCGCACGCGCCTGCGAGGGCAATGTCGCAAACTTGGCGCTCACGCACTTCAGCCCGCGATTCGGGCCGTCCGGCGCCAGCGGATCGACGGTCGACGACGTCCGGGCCGAGGCCAGCGAACACTTCACCGGCAACCTTGTCCTGGCATCCGACTTCGACCGCTACGCCCTGTCGATCGACGGCGACGCGTTCACGCTCGTCTGACAGGCGAGCGAGAAGCACCAACTACGGTGGCGCGATGACGGCTACCGAGTCCAGCCTCAGCGAAACGTACAACGCCCGAGCGATCGGCATCGCCGCCGAACTCGACGCGCTGCGTCGCCCGAAGCCTGAGCCCCGACCGGTTCGCACCATCGAAGAGCTCATGCCGCCGCACGACAACGTGCCCGTCGGCATCGCCCGTGAATACGAGGCGATGGGCAACCAGCCCGTTACCGACGCGCTCGCGGCCGAGGCCAGCGCGCTCGGCTTCGAGCTCGAGCATCTCGGTCTCACCCTCGGCACCGTGATCCACGGCATCGATCTCAACGGCGATCTCGACGAGCGCACAATCGCGTTCGTGCGGGCCACGCTGCTTGAACGCAAGGTCATCTTCTTCCGAGATCAGCACCTCGACGAAGCAACCCAGGTCGCGTTTGGTCGTTGCTTTGGAGACCTCGACGCGTTCCCGTTCGGAGCCCCTGGCGACGATCCCTTCATCCTCGAGATCACCCACGGCGAGCACAGCCCCGGAAGCGAGAACGGCTGGCACACCGACGTGACCTGGATGGAACGCCCGTCGCTGGGCTCAATCGCCCAATGCGTCGTCGTCCCGCCCGTCGGCGGCGACACCCTGTTTGCGGACAGTCACGCTGCCTGGCTCGGACTCAAGGCCGACTTGCAGGAGCGGGTGCTCCCGCTCCACGGCGTGAACGACTATCGCATCTTCCTCGGCAACCTCCGAGGCCGGGCGGCGTCTGAGGATCTGGTGGATCGCATCAAAGAACAAATCCCGTTTGGCGTCACCCATCCGCTTTGTCGAGTGCATCCTGAGACGGGGAAGCCAGCCCTCTACATCCATGGCGGTTTCCTCCGCCATGAGTCGCTCCACGACCCGGCGACTGGCGAACAACTCGACGCCAGAGAATCGCGTGCGATCGTGCGCCAGCTCCTCGCACAACACGCTCGGCCCGAATACCAGTGCCGCTTTGCGTGGACGCCCGGTTCGATGGCGTTCTGGGACAACCGAGCGGTCCAGCACTACGCCGCCAGTGACTATTGGCCGCACCAGCGAGTCCTGCGGCGCGTCACCGTGAGCGGCGACCGACCTGTGGCCTGGAGCAGCGTTTAGCTAGGGCCCTCGAACAGAAGCGAACGAACCGAGACAGGTTCGGCGAAGCCCTTCAGCTGACGACGCCCTGCTGGCTCGAACGCGACGCCCTCGGCCGCTTCGTCGAGGTCGACGCTCGCGAGCAGCTCCATCGGCACGGCAGCGTCTGCAAGACGCGACGCCAGGTTGACGACCTCGCCGTAGTAGTCGCCGCCCTGGAGCAGTACGGGGCCATACGCCAGCCCGCCACGAGGTTGCACCTCGGACCGGCCCGCACGCAGCGTCACCATCAGGGCCTTGGCCACGGCGCACGCAGCGCTGGCATCGGGCGTGACGAACATGACTTCGTCGCCGATCAGCTTCACCAGGCGGGCACCGTTCTGCGTGACGGCATCGTGCGCCATTCCCTCGAAGTCGCGAATGAAGGTGCGCAGCTCGTCGGGATTCATGTCCGCGCTCACCGGTGTGAAACCGACGAGGTCGATGAAGCCGACCGCGAACCGCATGATGCGGCGATCGTCATCGACCAGCGCAGCTCTGCTCCGCAACGTGGCCTGTGCCAGATGCCGTCGCAGCACGACGTCGAGAAGCGGCACGAACTCATCGAGCAAGCCGACGGCCTCGAATGACTTCTTGGCCAACGCGAATTCACTGCCCTGAGCGGCGTGGTGTGGCGACTCAACATCGGTCAGGAACAACGTCATCGCCGCTTCGGCGATCCTGCTGAGCGAGGACCCAACGACGCGGACGAAACCGATCGCCTCGGCATCGCTGAACATCGGACGCAATGCATTGAACATGCCCAGCATCTGGGCTTCGTTCTCGTTCAGCCCGATGCCTCCGCTGCCGTCATCGAACGGGGCGAAGCCAAACGCCGTGGCGTACAGCTGGGCGTCGTCGATGCTCAGCCCCGAGATCGCCGCGGCGTCGGCATCGCTGAGATGCTCACGCTCGGTGACGCGTTGATCGCTGGCAATCCCAACCAAGGCCGACTGCGCGTTGGCTGCGACCATTTGATCGATCGTGAAGCCGAGTTCAGTGAGCCACTCGAGCAGCTGCAACCGGTCAGCGGCGCCTGCCGCAGTCGGGTCATAGATCCCCGCTGCTTCGAAGTCCGCCGTTGTGCTCACAGCCTGAGACTAGACGTAGCGCCGATTGTGGGGCGCTGCCCGGGAGACGAAATGCCTCAGGCGGCGATGGCGTCGGTCAGCTTCTCGACGATTGCGTCGATGCTGTCGTTGTCGTGATCGACGAGCAGCGGTGGGCGTACATCGACCGTCAACTTGACGCCCTTCTGCATCCGCTTCAGGCCCGTCTTGTCGAACGCATCGCGGAACCCGTCGACCCGGATCGGAACGACGATCGGCTTGAACTGCTTGATGATGTGCGCGGTGCCCTTGCGAACCGGTGCGTCAGGACGCGTCGTGCCCTGCGGGAACGTCACGACCCAGCCATCATCGATTGCGGTGCCGATGGCGTCGACGTCGTCCTGCTTCATCGAGCGGTCGACCATCTCGTCACCGTGGCGCCAGGTGCGCTCGGTGAGCACTGCGCCACCCAACGCCATGATGCGAGGAAGCACGCCGGACTGCATCGTCTCTTTGGCGGCGACGAAGTACAGGTTGTGGCGAGGGTTCTTCACGTACCGCTTGGGTTGCGTCGGCTGCTCGTGGCCATACGACGTGGCCAAGAACGTGTGGTACATCGCAATGACGTCGGTGAAGATCGTCTGGTGGTTGGCTACGAACAACACGCCGCGTTGCGGGAGATCGACGAGATGTTCGGTGCCGGTCGCCCACAGATCGTTCGCCGTGAACATCCACTTGCGCGTCGGCACCTCGAGCGCTTCAAAGATTCTCTTCTTCAGCCACACCGGTTGACCGAAGACATTGCGTTCAGGCACTGCAGCACTATGGCACGTATCGGGGCCCGTTTCCGCCTTCGGACACCATCGGATCCGCCATGTCATCAATGATGGGCAGCGCGTTGCTGTGCGGCTCCACTCAGTTGAGGAGGCTGGTGAGACCGCGCCGAACCGACCAACCCCAACCGATTCTACGGTTTCCCGCCCTTGGGAACTGGAGGTGGGTCCGGCTCGCGATTTCCACAGGCGAATACCTGCGCGCGCGGCGAAGCGTCGCGCTAGGTTCAACGCCTGACCGTGAAGTGAGTCCTGCGAGGCTCGGACGGACAGGAGGTATCGGCTGATGGCCGAACGCGAACGTAAAGGCGCGCCACCCTTCGGTGGCAGCTTTGTCGCCAAAGCGACCGTGATGGATGCCGAACAGATTCGGCGTGCGGTCAAGCGGATGGCGCACGAAATCCTTGAGCGCAACGGGGGCCTCGACGATGTCGTCATCGTCGGCCTGCAGACGGGTGGCATCGAGCCAGCCCTGCATCTCGTCGAGGCGTTCGAAACGATCGAAGGCACCCGGCCGCCACTCGGCAGCGTCGACGTTGCGTTCCACCGTGACGACATTGGGCTGCGCCCGGTGCTGCCCGAGGCGCCGACCGACATCCCGACCGAGCTGACCGGCGCGACCGTAATACTCGTCGACGATGTGCTCTTCACCGGCCGCACCGTGCGTGCCGCGCTCGACGCGCTCAACGACTTCGGTCGGCCCCGCAGCGTGCAGCTCGCCGTCATGGTCGACCGCGGCCACCGCGAGCTGCCGATCCGCGCCGACTACGTCGGCAAGAACCTCCCGTCGGCTCGCAGCGAAGTCGTCAACGTGACCATGTCCGGCGTCGAGATCGGCGAGATGCAGAAGTGAAACACCTCCTGTCGATCGACGAGCTCACCACCGATGAGCTTCAGGAGCTGTTGCGCATCACCCCGTCGTTTGCCGAAGTGGCCAGCCGACGCATCGCCAAAGTTCCTGCACTACGCGGCCTCACCGTCGCCACGCTCTTCTACGAAGACTCGACCCGCACCCGCCTCTCATTCGAGGTCGCGGCCAAGCGCCTGTCGGCCGACACGCTCAACGTGTCGGTCGCCAGCAGTTCCGTCAACAAGGGCGAGAGCCTGCGTGACACCGCCGAGACCATCGAAGCCATGGGCATCGACGCCGTCGTCGTTCGCCACGCCAGCTCCGGCGCTCCGTGGCAGCTCACCAAGTGGCTCGACGCCTCGGTGATCAATGCGGGCGACGGCTGGCACCAACACCCGACCCAGGCGCTGCTCGACTGCTTCACGCTCCAACAAGAGCTCGGCTCGCTCGAAGGTCGCCACATCGCCATCGTCGGCGACATCAAGCACAGCCGCGTCGCTCGCAGCGACGTCAGTGCCTTCACCCGCCTGGGCGCCACGGTCACGCTGGTGGCCCCGCCGACGCTGCTTCCTCCTGCCACCGAGACCTGGCCGGTCACCGTGTCGCACGATCTCGATTCGGTCCTGACCGATGTCGACGCCGTGTACCTGCTGCGGATGCAGAAGGAACGCATGCGCGAATCCCTCGTGCCCGACCTGCGCGAATACACCGCGCTCTACGGCCTCACGGCGGCGCGGGCATCCAAGCTCGGCACCAAGATTCCGATCCTGCACCCCGGTCCGATGAACCGGGGCGTCGAGATCGCCGCCGACGTACCCGACCTGGACCAGGTGGTCGTGGTCGACCAAGTCCGCAACGGCGTCGCCGTCCGCATGGCAGTCCTGTTCATGCTGCTCGGAAGCGGCAACTCCGGCCTGCCCACAGACTCGCTTCCGGCCATGGCCGAAGAGGTCCCGGCATGAGCGCCTACCTCATCCGTGGCGGCACCGTCGCGGACGCCATCGAAACCCGAACCGGCGACCTCGGTATTGCGGGCGGCGTGATCGTCCCCGTCGACGATCTGCCGAGCGACGCAACCGAGATCGACGCCACCGGGTGCATCGTCTCGACCGGCCTCGTTGACCTCAACGCCCACCTGGGCGAGCCGGGCGACGAAGCAGCCGAGACCATGGTCAGCGCTGGCGAAGCAGCTGTGCTCGGCGGCTTTACCACCGTCCTGGCGATGCCCGACACCCACCCGTGCGTCGACACGGCCGCGGTCGTTGAACATGTGCGGCTGCTCGGCGAGCACGCCCTCTGCAATATCGAAGTCGCCGGCGCCGTCACCGTCGGCAACAAGGGCGAGAACCTCGCCCCGCTCGCCGAACTCGCCGCCGCTGGCGTCCGGTTCATCACCGACTGCGGCTCCGGCGTGCAAGACCCGCTCTTGCTGCGCCGAGCACTCGAGTACGCCAAGCCGCTCGGGCTCACCATCGCCCAGCCCGCCGACTGTGTTGCGCTGAGCCGGGCCACGCACATGCACGAGGGCGAGTGGTCGAGCCGTCTCGGACTCGCCGGTTCACCCGCCGAAGCCGAAGAGATCAACGTGATGCGTGATATCTCGCTGGTCCGGCTCACCGGTGGCCGCCTCCACTTCCAGACCCTGTCGACCGCAGGTTCATTCGCCATCGTGAGCGCAGCAGCACAGTCGGGGCTGCCGATCAGCTCCGAAGTCACCACGCACCACCTGCGCCTGTGCGACGCGGACCTGGCTGGCTACGACACGAACCTCAAGGTCACGCCGCCCCTGCGAGCTGCGGGCGATGCCCGGGCCGCAATGAGCGCCGTCGCTGCGGGCCGGGTCGACTGCATCGTCACCGACCACACGCCCCACACCACCGATCGCAAAGAGCGCCCCTTCGACCACGCCGCCACCGGCACGGTCGGACTCGAAACAGCGCTCGCCGCGGCCTTGTGCAGCGGCGTGCCCCACGAGGTCGTCCTGCGATCGATGAGCTGGCGCCCCGCCGAACTGCTCGGCCTCGGCACCCCACAAGAACGTTCGCTGCAACCCGGCGCACCCGCCGACGTTGTGGTGATCGACCCCAATGAAACTTGGACCGTGCGTGTTGGCTCTCTAGCCACCCTCGGTACGAACTCTGCGTTTGAAGGAACTGAACTCACCGGCCGCGTCCGCTCCACGATTGTGGGCGGACAGCTGGTGGTCGACCAAGGAAAGGTGGCGGCATGAACGCCGCAGCGTCAGGCCCGATCGAGGCCGCACTGGTCCTCGCCGACGGTGAAGTGTTCGAGGGCGAAGCCTTCGGTGCTACGCCCGAGGGCGGGATCTCAAGTGGCGAGGTCGTGTTCAACACGGTCCTCGCCGGTTACCAAGAGGTCATCACCGATCCCAGCTATGCCGGGCAGATCGTGACCTTCACGTATCCGCACCTCGGTAATTACGGGATCAACTCGGGTGATCACGAGAGCCGATCCACGTTCCTGCGCGGGGTCATCTGCCGCGACCTTCCTCGCCGCCACAGCAACTACCGCGCCGAGACCGACCTGAACAGCTTCCTGGTCGCCCAGGGAGTGGCGGGCATCGCCGGCATCGACACCCGCCGGCTCACCCGCCACATCCGCGACGTCGGCGCCATGCCCGGCGCCTTCGGTACCGCTGACCAGGCCGCGCTGCTCGCTGCTGCGACAGCCGAACCTGGCACCGATGGCATCGACATGGTCGCCACGGTCACCTGCGACGCGCCCTACGAACGGGCCACCACCCGCAGCGACGGCAACCGTGTCTGGAACATCGTCGCGATCGACTACGGCATCAAGACGACCATCCTCGATCAGCTCAGCCAGATCGCCAACATCACGGTCGTGCCGGCCTCGACCAGCGCCGCCGACATCCTCGCCCTCAACCCCGACGGCGTGTTCCTGTCGAACGGACCCGGTGACCCCGAGGCCGTCGCGGGCGCCCCCGACACCATCGGGGCCCTCCTGGGTCAAGTCCCGATCTTCGGCATCTGCCTGGGCCACCAGCTCCTGGCACTGACCCTCGGACTCGAGACCTTCAAGCTGCCGTTCGGCCACCACGGTGGCAACCATCCGATCCGCAATCTCAAGACCGGGATCATCGAGATCACCAGCCAGAACCACAACTTCAACGTCGCCGACTGGCGCGTCGGAGGCGGAAGCGCTGACGGCGTCGAAGTCACCCACGTGAACATCAACGACGCGACGGTCGCTGGCATCGCCTGCACCGAGGTCCCTGCCTTCAGCGTGCAGTACCACCCCGAAGCGGGGCCTGGTCCGCACGACTCCCGCTACCTGTTCGCCGACTTCGACAACATGCTAGCCAACCACCACGGAACTGCCGACGCAACCACGGGGAGTGCAGTCTGATGCCTCGCAGAGACGACATCGAATCCATCTTGCTCATCGGCGCTGGCCCGATCGTCATCGGTCAAGCCTGTGAGTTCGACTACTCGGGCACCCAAGCGTGTCGCGTCCTTCGCGAAGAGGGCTACCGCGTCATCCTGTTGAACTCGAATCCGGCCACGATCATGACCGACCCCGAGTTCGCCGACGCCACCTACGTCGAGCCGCTCACGCTCGAGGTGCTCACCGAGATCATCAAGGTCGAGAAGCCCGACGCACTCCTCCCGACGCTCGGTGGTCAGACGGCACTGAACCTCGCGATGGAAGCCGTCGAAGCTGGCGTACTCGTTGAGCACAACGTTGAACTGATCGGCGCCGACGAAGAAGCCATCGCCACCGCCGAAGACCGTGAGCGGTTCAAGGTCGCCATGCAAGAGGTCGGCCTCGACGTGCTCCGCTCTGGCGTTGCGCACAACATGGAAGAAGCCCGAACGGTCATCGCCGAGATCGGACTCCCGGTCATCATCCGGCCCGCCTACATCTTGGGCGGACGCGGCACTGGCATGGCCTACACCGACGAAGACTTCGAACGAGTCGCCAGCTTCGGCATCGAGTCGAGCCCGATCAACGAGATCCTCATCGAAGAGTCGATCGTCGGTTGGAAGGAATACGAGCTCGAGGTCATGCGCGACCACGCGGACAACTGCGTGATCGTCTGCTCGATCGAGAACCTCGACCCGATGGGCGTCCACACGGGCGACTCGATCACCGTCGCTCCCAGCCAGACGCTGACCGACGTCGAGTACCAGAAGATGCGCGACGACGCCTTCACGTGCATGCGCCGTGTCGGCGTCGAAACCGGCGGCTCCAACGTGCAGTTCGCTGTCGAGCCATCGACCGGCCGCCAGGTTGTCATCGAGATGAACCCACGCGTGAGCCGCTCATCGGCGCTCGCTTCCAAGGCCACCGGCTTCCCGATCGCCAAGATCGCCGCCCGCCTGGCCGTCGGCTACACGCTCGACGAGATCCCGAACGACATCACCGAGAAGACCCCGGCCAGCTTCGAACCGACCATCGACTACGTCGTCACCAAGGTTCCTCGCTGGGCGTTCGAGAAGTTCCCCGGCACCAAGCCCGTCCTCGGCAGCCAGATGCAGTCCGTCGGCGAAGTCATGGCCATCGGCCGTACCTTCACCGAGTCGATGCAAAAGGCACTCCGGTCGCTTGAACTCGGCCGCAACGGTCTGAACTGCGACCCGGGCGAGGCTGCCTACGACGACATCGACCTCGACGAGCTGCTCGCCGCAGCCTCGATCGGCACACCCGAACGCATCTGGCAGCTCGAAGCCTGTCTGCGTCGCGGCAAGACCGTCGACGAGGTCTACGAGGCCACCAAGGTCGACCCGTGGTTCCTCGATCAGATGCTGGTCATCAGCGAAGAGCGCGCCCGTCTCAGCGAGCTCGGCCTGGCCTCGATGACCCGCCTCGATTGGCGCCGGGCCAAGCGCCACGGCTTCAGCGACACCCAGCTGTCGTACCTGTGGGGTGTTGACGTCACCGCAGTCGCCGATGCACGACGCGCCGCAGGCGTGTTCCCGACCTACAAGACCGTCGACACCTGTGGCGCCGAGTTCGAAGCGGACACGCCGTACCACTACTCGACCTGGGAAGACACCAGCGAAGTCGCCGCCAGCGATCGTCCAAAGGTCATCATCCTTGGTTCGGGCCCGAACCGCATCGGCCAGGGCATCGAGTTCGACTACTGCTGCGTCCACGCCAGCTTCGCCCTGCGCGACGCCGGCTTCGAGACGATCATGGTGAACTGCAACCCTGAGACCGTGTCGACGGACTACGACACGAGTGACCGCCTCTACTTCGAGCCGCTGACCCACGACGATGTCATGAACATCATCGAGGCCGAACAAGCATCGGCCGAAGCCGGTGGCGGCCCCGGCATCGCCGGCATCATCGTCAGCCTCGGTGGCCAGACACCGCTCAAGCTTGCGGGTGACCTGCCCGACGGACTTGTCGCCGGTACGAGCCCCGAGTCGATCGACCTCGCCGAAGACCGCGAGCGCTGGAACGCACTCTGCGATCGCCTCGCCATCGCGCAGCCTCCGGGCGGCACGGCAACGACACTCGAAGACGCCCTCGCCGTCGTCAACGAGGTCGGCTACCCGGCACTCATGCGCCCGTCTTACGTGCTCGGTGGTCGTGCCATGACCATCGTCCACGACGAGGAGGGTCTCCGCGAAGCGATGGCTGAGTTGGCCGCATTCGGCTCGCTCGGCAAAGAAGGCGGCCTGTCCGCCGAACGCCCCGTGCTCGTCGACCGGTTCCTCGAAGACGCCATCGAAGTCGATGTCGACGCCATCCGTGACCACACGGGTGAAGTCCTCATCGGCGGCATCATGGAGCACGTCGAAGAGGCTGGTGTGCACTCCGGTGACTCGGCCTGCATGATCCCGCCACAGTCGCTGCCGGCAGACACGCTGGCAGAACTCGAATCGACCACGGCAGCGCTCGCCACCGAGCTCGAAGTCCAAGGTCTACTCAACGTCCAGTACGCCGTCACCACCGAAGCCGATGGCTCGCGGAACATCTACGTGCTCGAGGCCAACCCTCGCGCGTCACGCACCGTTCCGTTCGTCGCCAAGGCGACCGGTCGACCGCTCGTCAAGATCGCAACCCGGGTCATGCTCGGCGCGACGCTCGGCGAACTGCGTGACGAGGGCATGCTCGGTGAGATCGCCGAGGGCGATCACATTGCGGTCAAGGAAGCCGTGCTTCCGTTCAACCGCTTCCCAGAAACCGACCAGCTGCTCGGCCCAGAGATGCGCTCGACGGGCGAAGTCATGGGCATCGACCTCGAGGTCGGCCTGGCGTTCGCCAAGGCTCAGATCGCTGCTGGCGATCATCTGCCGACCGAAGGCAGCGTGTTCTTCTCGGTTGCGGACCGCGACAAGCAGACGGGTCTCGCCGCTGCCAAGGCGTACCGCGAGCTCGGCTTCACCATCATTGCGACCGCTGGTACGGCCGCGATGCTGACCGAAGCCGGTGTCGAGATCGAAGGTGTCGCTGCCAAGATCGGTGCACCCGCTGAGTCCGACGAGGGCTCGGTGTCGCTTCCCGACGCAGTGGAACTGATCGAGTCAGGCCGCATCCAGATCGTGGTCAACACGCCACGCGGCCGAGGTGGCCGGGCCGACGGCGCCTACATCCGCAACGCGGCGAGTCGGGCCGGACTGCCACTGTTCACGACCGTGGCCGCCGCCGCGGCGGCAGCACACGGCATCGCCGACATGGCCGCCCACCCACTCAAGGTCCGGCCACTCCAGGCCTACCACCAAGGCGTCCACAAATGAGAGAGCGACGTGTTTAACCCGTTGCGGCGGCCCAAGGTGGGCGCGCCGGTCGACATGACGGTGACAGTGGGTTCCGTGGAACTTGCCGCGCCCGTCATGTGCGCATCAGGTACGGCCGGACACGGCGCTGAACTCGGCGCCTACTTCGACTTGCGAGATGCTGGCGCCGTCGTCGTGAAATCACTGCTGCACGAGCCGTGGGCCGGAAACCCAGCGCCTCGGGTCCACTCGACCGATGCCGGCATGATCAACAGCGTCGGGCTCCAAGGCCCTGGCGTGCAGGGTTGGATCGACCATGACTTGCAGCCGCTGGTCGATGCCGGTGCAACCATCGTCGCCAGCATCTGGGGTCGCTCGATTGCCGAATACGCGACGGCAGCCGAGATGCTCGCACCGGTCGCGCATCAGCTCACCGCGCTCGAAGTCAACGTGTCGTGCCCCAACGTCGAAGACCGCAACAACATGTTTGCGCACTCGCCCCAGGCAACTCGCGATGCGATCGCGGCGACGGCACCTGTTGGCATTCCTCGGTGGGCCAAGCTGAGCCCGAACATCATGGACCTCGTTCCCATCGCCGAAGCGGCCGCCGAGGGCGGCGCCGAAGCGGTCACGGTTGCGAACACGCTCATCGGTCTGGCCATCGACGTCGAGTCCCGCAAACCCCGCCTGGGCAAAGGTCGCGGCGGGCTCTCCGGCCCTGCGATTCGGCCCGTCGCCGTGCGCGCCGTCAACGACGTTGCATCGGCACTTCCAGAACTTCCCGTCATCGGATGCGGTGGCGTCAACCACGGCACCGATGCCATCGAATTCCTGCTCGCCGGCGCCGCCGCCGTGCAGGTCGGCACAGCAACATTTGCGGATCCTCGCTCTGTGGTACGGATTCGTGATGAGATAGAGGGCTGGTGCCGGGACCACAGCGTTGGATCTGTCCGAACGCTCACCGGCGCGCTCGAAACCTGAGAGGACCTCAATGACCGACGACATTTCCGAGCTGCGGCCCAAACTTGCCATTGCGCTCGACGTCGACGACCTGATCATGGCCAACCGTTTGGCCCGTGCCGTGAGCCCTTACTTCGGTGTCGCCAAGATCGGCCTTGAGCTGTTCAGCGCGGCTGGCCCCGAGGCCATCGGTGTCATGAAGGACCTCGGTATGGACGTCTTCCTCGACGTCAAGCTGCATGACATCCCGACCACGGTCGGTAAGTCCGCTCGGGTCCTCGGCGCACTCGGCGTTCGCTACTTGACCATGCATGCCCGTGGCGGCCCTGACATGTTGACCGCTGGCGTCCAAGGTCTGCACGAGGGCGCCGACGCTGCTGGCGAAGAAGCGCCGACCGCGCTTGCGGTCACCGTGCTCACCAGCGACGACGACGCCCCCGACCACATTGCTCCCCGCCGTATGCGTATGGCGATCGAGACCGGTTGCGGTGGCATTGTGTGCGCGGCCCGTGACCTGGCCGACGCCCGTGCGATCGGTCCTCGCCTGATCAAGGTCGTGCCCGGCATCCGTCCGGCCGGAAGCCCAACCGACGACCAAGCTCGCTCGGCGACGCCACAAGAAGCCATCGACGGCGGCGCAGATCTACTCGTCATCGGTCGCGCTGTGACCCGGTCCGACAACCCCGAGGCCGCGGCGGAACAGCTCGCCATGAGCCTCACGCTGCCGGGCTGAACCACACGATGCATCCGGACTGGCCGAGGGCGTTCGCTCTGGCCGCAGACATTCGAGACGCGGGCGAGGCAATCGTCGCCGCTGTGCGCGCCGGCGAGATCGACCTCGATGCCGCTCACGCGCAGGCCGACGCCGACCCGAATACGGGTCGTGTCTTCGCCGTCAAGGTGTACGAAGCGGTCGCAGGGATCGGCAAAGTCAAGGCCCGCCGCACGATGGCCGCCATCGGGCTCGACGACGATGTCAGCCTCGGTGGCGTTCCTGCGGAGAAGCGGGCCGAGATCACGGCTCGCTTTGCCGAGATCATCGCTGCCGCCGGCTAGTTCGGCGAGCCGTTACTCGCGGCAGCTGTCTCCGCCGACCTCGACGATGCGGCAGTAGCCAGCACTGCGAACCGGGTTCTCGAACCAGCTCACGAGGAACCCACCCGCACGGTCGTCAGGAATCGAGTAGTCACCACCGCGTAGGTAGTCATTCAACGAAGCCGGTCGAAGTGACTGTTCGTGCCGAGCTGCGCAACCGAGCAGGCCGAGAGCAGCATCGCAATCGTGAGGAGCGCAACCGGGTAACGCAGGCGGGATGCGGGCGGCGGTTGTTCGTTCACGTTTCGCAT
>CALDGN010000408.1 GCA_937942965.1 uncultured Acidimicrobiales bacterium
TTGCCCGAGGCCGAGGTCGCGGGCATCACCGAGGTCCTGCTCGAGTTCCATCGCAAGATCGCTGATCTGCAGCGACGGTTCCTGCGCATCATCGCGGTCGGTGTCGGCGCCCACGAGTCGCTGTTCGACGACACGGTGCAATACGGCGCGAACTTGACCCGGGCGATCCGTTATCCCCCGATGGAGCAAGCGCCTGGTGAAGAGCACGTGTGGGCAGGTGCCCATGCCGATATCAACTTGATCACGGCGCTGCCGCGCGCGACCGCTCGCGGCCTGCAGGTCGAGGTCGACGGCGCATGGATCGATGCCACGCCGCCCGAGGGCCACGTCATCATCAATACCGGCCTCATGCTGGAACGGGTGACGAACGGTCTGATTCCACCGGGCATGCACCGTGTCGTTGCCGACCCGAATCAGCCAGGTGAGCGCATCTCGGTCGTGCAGTTCTGCCACCCGGCGCCCTGGACGATGCTGACGCCACTGTCCTCGTGCATCTCCGAAGCGAACCCGCAGCGGTTCCTGCCGATTCGAGCCGCGGACGCCCTCGACGAGGTGCTCTGGCAGATCAACCTGTTCGACGCCGCAAAGCGCAGCTGACGCCTTAACCGGCGAGGACGCGTGCGAGGTCGCTCGCCGAGTCAACGGACAGTCCGCCCGCGAGCACGAGTCGAGTCTCGCTGGCGGATGGTCGCGTGAGCAGTGGCGCCGTCACGACACCGCCGTCGACTTCGACCGCGATCACGATGCCGGTTTCGATCGCGGGCGAGTTCGGCGCGAACTGGCTCACGATGAAGTTGCGGAACGCGGGCGTGATCGTCAGTTCGACCGCGGGCTGACGGTTGAAGCTCACCGCACGAGCCGAGGCGATCGCCTCGGTGCCAGAGAACACGTCGTCGCCGCGTTCGAAACATGACGCTTCGCCGTACAGCACCGACTCTTCGATCTGATCACCGGTGCACGGGCCCGCACTGACGCCGGCCACCGTCCACAGCGACACGGTGGCTGCATCGGCGTCGGCGTTTACTCGAACCCAAGGATCAGCAGCGGGGCCGAGCAGGTTCGAGACTTGAGGAAGCAGCTGCCACGACGGCGGCACGACAGGCGGGGCGTCGAGCGGGGCGAATGCGATTTGGTACAACTCGCCATCGGCAGCGAACCGAATGTCGTCGGGGTTCGCAAAAATGCGCTCGACGGCGCTGTCGGGTTCGGGGTCTGCCCACCGGTCGACATAGACCCGACCCGGAACTCCGTTGCAGAGATCCCCATCGCGCCACGTGCCACCGCCAGGCAGCGTCAGCTCACCAGTTGCGAGTCCAAAGCCCATTGCGTCTGCGAACAGACCGAGCGTGGCTTCCTCGAAGCCGCTCTCTTCGAAGAAGGGATGCACGTGGATGAGGCCATCGGCGTGGCTGTGAATACCGAGCGGGTCGGCGTCGCTGTCGAACGGCGCCAGCACGTCATCGCAGATGCGCACGACATAGGCCGCATGCCAGTGCGAGGAACCCGGCGCAGGGCCAACCGCAGGCAGCCCGCCTGCATCACCGCTGGCCATGTCGGCCGAGGTGCGGCCGCCGCGTAGCGGGGTAATGACGACATCATCGGGTGTGACCGAGCACGCGCTCGCCACAAGGCCGAGCAGCAGTAGGACCGCCACGACGCATCGAACGGACATGGAACGGTGCTTCGGTTCGAGATCGTCCATGCAGGACGAAACATATCAGCGAGGCCCAGAGGAGCTCACTCCCCCGGGCCTCGCTGTATGTCGTGCGAGTTAGTCCTGATCGCTGCGGCGACGGCGGCCTGCGACCTGCAGGACACCACCGAGCATCAGCATCAGCGTCGACAAGAGCACCAGCAGACGTGATGACGAGCCAGTGATCACGAGTTCGAGCACCTCGTCAGGCTCTTCCTCGGGCTCAACAGGATCGTCAAACGGACCTGGGTATTCAATCCCTGGTGGCGGCGTCGGCGTTGGCGTTGGCGGCGGTGTCGGCACCACCGTCGACGTTGTCTCGTCGTCGTTGTTGTTCGTCGGATCAGGATCCGGCGTGCTGGAGCTGATCGATGCGGTGTTGGTCAGATCGATGCCATCGCCGGCATCGGCCGCGACGAGCACGGTGTACTCGAGCGCAAACTGCTCACCGACCTGCATCGGGCTGTCCTTGGCGCACATGAACCCGTCGAGGTCCCCGTCGTCGGCCGAGTTGCGAACGACGACGGCGGTGCATGCCCAACCGTCGACGGCCGGCAGTGCGACGTAGCTCAGCTCTTCGGGCAACAGGTCGCTCACGACAACGTCGTTGGCGGCGTTCGGGCCGAGGTTCGTGACGGTCAGCGTGTACGTGAGTTCGGTACCTGGCTCGACCGGTTCGTCCGTGCTCGAGGTCTTGACGATCGACAGGTCGGCACGCAATGGCGTGACCCGAGCCGAATCGTCGTCCGCGATGACCGGTGGGTCCGAGAACGGTTCGCCATCGGCGTCGAGCGGTGTGCCCTCGACGCTGGCGACGTTCTCGATCGGATCGTCGATAACCGTCACTGCGGTGACCGTGACGAACTCGTCAGGAGCGAGCACCTGGTCAGCGACTGGGATCGCGACTGTCAGGCCGAGCTGCTCATCGACGACTTCGGTGACCAGCAGATCAACGTTGCCGATGTTCGTCACGACGAAGCACCAGGTCACGCTGGTGCCGGCATTGACTTCGAGATCATCAACTGCGGTCGCACAGTCCGCATCGGCGCCTTGGGCGACGAGCTTGACGAGCGAGACGCCAGCTTCGTCGACGGCAGCGTCGTTCTGATCGTCAACCTGACCGAGGTCAGCGATGGGGTTGCCTGCCGCATCGGATGGCGTACCCACGACCGACGACAGGCTGACGACGCCGTTCTCAGGAATAGCGCCTTCGCTGCTGAATCGGATGGATGCGCCCGGCGGCAGCGACAGGCCGCCGTTGCCGTAGTTGGCCAGCACGTCGACCTGGTCGAGGCCGAGCGGTGGGTTGTCGAACACGATGTCGGTCAGCGAAGTGTTGCCGGTATTCGTGACTTCGAAGCACCAGCGCACACCGTCGCCGAGCGTGCCGAGCACGAACTCGTCGACGGATTCGACAGCGTCGTTACAGCTCTCGTTGATCGGCACGACGGTGTTTGTCAGCGTGATGCTCGGGATCAACTGCGCGGTCGCCACGATCTGGGCCGAGTCTTCGGCGTTGACCGAACCATCGGGGCCTTGGCCAGATGCAACCGCAGTGTTGATCAGCGGGGTTGCGTCGGTGACCGTGACGTCATAGGTCGTGTCGAAGGTCGCGCCAGGAGCGAGATCGCCGACGACGATCTCGGCGTTGGCCTGAGGATCGTTGATGACCACGTTGGTCGCCGCGCCGTCGCCGACGTTTCGAACCGAGATGCAGTAGGTCACCGCATCGGTGATCATGACTTCGAGGCCAGGACCGATACCGACGACACCGTCTTCGAAGCTTGGGCAGGTGCCCGCGGGGCCTTCGACCACGGTCTTGACGATCGAAAGCTGGGGCAACAGCACCGGTGATGCTTCGATGCGGGCCAGGTCGTTGTCAGGATCGACTGGTCCGTTCGGACCGTCGCCGGTCACGGTTGCGATGTTGACCTCGGGCGTGCCCTGGTCGACCTCGACGTCGATGGTGAGGGTGACTTCGTCGCCAGCGGCGAGATCACCGATCGTGCCATCGAAGCTGGCCGGAGCCTGACTGTCGGTGACGACCACGTTGGTGGCGTCGCCGAGGCCGGTGTTTTGCACCGTGAGGCAGTAGGTCACCGTCTCGCCGAAGAACACGTCGAGTGCGGCGCCAACGCCTTCGATGCCGTCAGCGAATGCTGGGCAGATACCGCCAGGACCAGCGATGGCCGTCTTGACGATGTCGAGCACCGGTTGCGGTAGCGGCGACGTCGAAATCTGGGCCGTGTCGGAATCACCGGGCACGGGACCGTTCGGGCCGACACCGCTAACCAGCGCCGTGTTGACCTCGGGGGTCGAAGCGCTGACCGTCAGGTCGAACGAGCGGGTTGCTTCGGCACCAACGACCAGCGTGCCGACGGTCCCGTCGAACCCAGCTGGAGCTTGGGAGTCACGGATGATGACGTCGGTCGCGGTGTCGAGACCGAGGTTGGTGATCGACATGCAATAGGTCACGACCTGGCCGAAGAGCACCGGCAGCGCAGGACCAACGCCCTGGATGCCGTTGTCATAGTCAGGGCACGTCCCGTTCGGGCCAGCGACCACGGTCTTGATGATCTCGAGGCGAGGCTCGGGAGCGATCGCCGGCTGGATGGCGGCCTGATCCGAGTCAGGTGCGACCGGACCGTTTGGTCCGTCGCCATCGACACGAGCCGTGTTCAACACTGGCGTCTGACCATCGACGACCTTGTCGAAGGTCACCGTCCGCTCCGTCTCGATCGGCAGGTCGCCGATGAAGCCGTTGAAGTCAGCAGGGGCTTGGATGTCGGAGATGACGACATCGGTCGCCGTGGACAAACCGCTGTTGAAGATCGACAGGCAGTAGGTGACGGTCGAGTTGAACAAGACGGTGAGCGCAGGGCCTACGCCTTGGACGCCCTGCTCATAGCCGGGGCAGACGCCGTTCGGTCCCGGGACGACTGTCTTGACGATGTCCAGGATCGGATCCGGAAGTGGTGAGGACACGATGCGCGCCTGGTCGGTGTCGCCCGGTGCGGCACCGTTTGGTCCGTTGCCGGTCACGGTCGCCGTGTTGACCTCTGGCGTATTCGCATCGATCACGACGTCGTAGGAGCGAGCGGCTTCGGCGCCAACGGCGAGATCGCCGATCGCACCATCGAAACCGGCCGGAGCCTGGGAATCAGAGATGACGACGTCGGTCGCATCGGTGCCCGCATCGTTGCGAACGTTCAAGCAGTACGTGACGGTGTCGCCGAAGAGGACGGCGAGCGAGGCACCGAGGCCATCGACACCGTCGGCCAGCGTCGCAGGACACGTGCCATTCGGGCCAGCAACAACCGTCTTCACGATCTGCAGCACCGGATCGGGCTGCGGCGACGCATTGATCTGCGCCTGGTCGCTATCGGTTGGCACCGCACCGTTTGGTCCGTTGCCGGTCACGAGTGCGGTGTTGACCTCGGGGGTGTTCGCATCGACGACGACGTCGTAGGAGCGAGCGGCTTCGGCGCCAACGGCGAGATCACCGATCGCACCATCGAAACCAACCGGAGCCTGTGAGTCAGAGATCAGGACATCG
>CALDGN010000409.1 GCA_937942965.1 uncultured Acidimicrobiales bacterium
GGATGTCTCCGACGGTCGCCCAGATGTTGCCGCCGAGCGCAGCGGACAATCCCGTCGTGGCCAATACGAGGAGCAGTGCACCGGGAAGGCGTGTGCTGCGAAGCGCTGCCAGGCCCACGATCGCGGCGACGGCGAGCACCAAGGTGACGGTGTCGATTCCGCGGATGGCGTCGGGGATGTTGGCGAGGTGCTCGCCAAGTGTCCCTGCCTTGTCGAGTGAGGTCCCAGTCAGATTCGACAGTTGGGCGAAGCCGATGAGCAGCGCCGCGGCGGAGGTGAAGCCGGCCATTGCCCCTGGGGCGATCTTGTCGGCCAGTCGACCAAGGCGAAGTACTGCAGCGGCTCCGTGCACGAGTGCGACCAACACGGCGAGGAGAGCGGCTGCAGCGATTGGGTCGGTTGCTCCGCTATCGGCGATGCCCGTGGCCGTCAGCAATGAGACGAGGGCGACCGGTCCGACCGCAAGATGGGCCGAGCGCCCGATCGCTGCATAGGCGAGCAACGGGATCGTCGCTGCTGCGAGCCCGACCTGGGGAGGAAGTCCGGCAAGGAGTGCGTAGGCGATCGCCTGGGGCACGAGTAGTGCGGCCACGGTGATGCCGGCTTGCAGGTCGGCGGCAAGCGTTGGGCGAGCGGTGAACTCCATACGTCCTAATGTACGTACATTTAACGCAACGTGCAACCCCAATGGGCTTTCATGACCACCTGGTCACGGTGCCCAGACGCGAAACAACCGCACCAGAACCGTGGTTCTCGTGCGGTTGGATAGAGCCGTAGCCGGTTGGAGTTCGGGTCGAGCTACTCCGCGGTGGCAGCGGCGAGATCAGCAGCAAGGGCGAGCAACTCGCCGGACTGCACTGGCTTCGTCAGATAGCCAGACACTTGGGAGGCTCGTTCGTCGTCGAGCTCGTCTTCTTCACCAACGCCCGTGATGAGCACGAACGGCGGACACGGAGACACCACTTCGTCGCGATGAATCTCTTCGAGCAGGTCGAGGCCCGAGGCGCCGGGCATGTTGTAGTCACACACGATGAGGTGAATCTCGTCGCCGTTGGCTTCGAGAATCTCGCGAGCTTCTTCGGCGCTGTCGGCTCCGATGACATCGTGATCGCCGCTGCGCAAGATGTGTTCTGCGACGAGCCGGCTGACCGGGTCATCGTCGACGACCAGGACTACCACGTTGCGACGAGATCCTCGGCCGTGTCTGCCATACGGAAGACCTGATCGAATCGGGTGAGCTGGAAGACGCGAGCAGCGTCAGGGTTCTTGGCTGCGACGACTCGCAAGTCGCCGCCAGCGCCGCGGCAGTCCTTCATGCCCTTGGCCAAGGCGGCCAGGCCAGCGCTGTCGACGAAGTCGGCGCCGCTGAGGTCAACGATCAGGCGGACAACGCCTTGTTCGATGGTGTCGTCGATCTCTTGTCGAAGATCGACCGCACGCATGGCATCGAGGCGGCCGTCGATGCTGATCGTGCTGATCCGGATTTCGTGAGACGAGGTTGGAAGGCTCATGGTGGTCCTATCGGCCTGGCTGAGGTTGGTTTGAGGGATTGTGAGACGGGGTGCTCAACCGCTGAACACCAAAGTCCAGTGGTTGGCGTCGTCGGAGCGGGCGTAGTCAATGGATGCGGCGAGCTGTTCGACGATGAATAGCCCGTAGCCACGAATGGTTGGCTCGTCGCCGATGACGGGCTTGTCGGCATCGTCGTAGGCGATGCCTCGGTCAACGAATCGGACAACGAGGTCGTTGTCGTCGTTGCAGTGCATCGTGATGTCAAACGTCGCCGACGGGCGGGTGGTGTCGTCGAAGGCGTGGTCGACGATGTTGACGGCGAGCTCGTGCACGGCGAGTTCGAACTCGCCGACTCGGTCTGCGAGATGGGGAGCGCCGATCGCCGGGACCTGTTCGCTCAACCATGGACCGATGGCGCGCATGGCTTCGTAGTCGGCATCGAGGGTGAGAAGCGCAGTCGTCATCATGAGAAGTGAAGCACCATGAGCGTCCGGTCGTCGGACTGTTCACAGTCCATGCCATGGTCGGCGAGTTCGTTCAGAAGATGAGCGCCAACCTCGGGCGCAGTCCCTTCCGCAATGGCGATGGTGTCGTCGAATCGATCCTCGCCGTACATCTCGCCGGCCGGATTGTCCTGTTCCGTGAAGCCATCGGTCGCCAGCACCAACAGATCATCGGTTTCGATGTCGATGACGCTTTCGATCGTTGGGATTCCTTCGATGACACCGACAGGCGGCGCAGTCGCATCGATGCGTTCGCTCGTTCCGTTGCGGCGAAACACGATCGGACTATGTCCGGCGTTTGCGAGCCGGAGTTTGCGGGTCGTTGGGTCAAACACGCCGACGGCGAGGGTGACGAACATGCCGGATTCAGAGAGCCGATCATGCACCCATCGCCCAACGGCAGCGATGACCTCGTCGGGGCCTTCGGCGTGGTGCTGTCGGAAACCGGCCTCGACCGCGCTCGTAATGGTCGACATCTGGACGGCGGCCGGAAGACCCTTGCCAGAGACGTCGCCGAGGGCGAACCAGAGCTTGCCGTCGATCTCGCGCCAGGCGTACAGGTCGCCGCCGGTGGTGCGAGCGGGTACCAGGTTTGCGAAGCAGGTGACGCCGTCGACGGCGGGAACCATCTCGGGATCCGGAAGTGCGGCCGTCGTGATGCGAGCAGCGGTTGCGTGCTCCTTGGCCATCATTGCCTGGTTCATCGCCGCCCGGTGCATGCGGGCAGTCGTGATGGCATTGCTGATGAGCTTGGCGACCGCGCCGAGCAGCTTCGTGTCGGCGGTATTGAATCGAGTGCCGCGTCGCACGAACGTAATGTCGGCGTCGCCTTGCTCGGGAATTGCGTGCGTCGAGGTCCACGAACCCTTCGGGTTCTCGAGGATCTCGCCCCACTCGTAGTCGGCGGCGCCACTCACTGTGACCCGATCGAGTTTCAAGATCGGTGCAGCTCGGTCGATGATCGCCGAGATCAGCACGTCGTTGTCGAGTGATCCTGGCGCCTCGTCGGTGATCAGCGCGAGCAAGCCGAGCAGTCGGTCGTTCGCATCGATCAGCGCTGAGGTCAGTGAGTCGACCGCTGCTTCGGGGCGGCCAACGTCGGTCGAGATGGCCATCAGGCGACGGGCGTGGTTGCGTCTCGGATGGTGAAGGCGGCGTCGAGCCGGGTGAGCTCGAAGATCACTCGGACAGGGTCGGATGGCGACACGATGAACAGCTCGCCGCCGTTCTCGCGGCAGTGCTTCATGGTGCGGACCAACTCGGCAAGCCCCGATGAGTCGACGAAGACCACGTCACTCAAGTCGACGGACAGATTGGTGACCCCGCTGGCCAGGAT
>CALDGN010000410.1 GCA_937942965.1 uncultured Acidimicrobiales bacterium
TCGGGGCCATAGAAGAAGACCCATGTCGCAAAGTCCTCGGTGAAGTCCACGAACCGATGCTCGACGCCAGCCGCAACGAAGAGCACCTCGCCAGCGACACACGGTGTTGCCGCTCCGTCAACCACAAAAGTTCCCGAGCCGGTGGCAACGACGTAGATCTCGTCTCGGGTGTGTGGCTGCTGGTGGTCGACGACCTCAGGCTTGTACATCTCGACCTCGAGCGAGCCATGGCGAAAGAGCACCTTGAACGGTTTGGGCGCGTCGCGAACTTCGGCGAGCGCGTGTTCCACGGTCAGTCGGTTAGTCATCGGCGTCTCCAGTCAATCGGGTTCGGTCTATGCGGCTGGTCGTCCGAGAAGGAGCTCGTCACCGACCCGGATCGCTCCCCCGTTGATGACCCGGCAGTGAATACCGGCCAGCTTCTTGAGTGCTCGGCGGGCGCCTTTGCCGATGATCTCGGTCATCAGCTCACACGGCGGGGCGTCGGAGAAGACTTCCAGCTCAGCATCTCCCAGGAAGAGTCGCTGGCCGCGTTCCCGCGGCAGCTCGCCCGCATCAATGGTGATGTTTCGTCTCGTCTGATCGGCTGAAATGGTCCGACCCAACCGTTCCGACGCTGCTGCCAGCTCGGACAGCGACTGGATGCTCACCTGGCGGGCCGCATTCCCGGCGTGGCGATCGCCGGCAAGCCCGACACCCGTGATCGCCTCCACCTCTGCGACTGAAGTGAGCCGCTCACCGCTCTTGCCGGCGATCGACAGCGAGTTGGCCTCGCCAATTCGTGGCAGCGTCTCTGCGGCTGTGCGATGCACGTGTTCGAGCGACAGGCCGAGAACGAGCCGCACGTGCGCGTCATTGAGCCGGTAGAAGATCGTGCGCCCAGATCGACGGTTCTTCACGACGCCGGCGTTGCGGAGCAATCGGAGCGCTTGGGACACCTTGGTCTCGTTCGTGTCGACGACTTGGGCAATCGCTCCGACGCTCAACTCGCCCGCCTCGATCAGCGACGACAGAATGCGCAGCCGCGTGGGGTCGCCGAGCAGCCTGAACAGCTCTCCCAGATCCTCGGCTTCGGCGATCGGGGTGATGCACGATCGCACCATCGCTACGCGATCGTGGTCGACCCCGTCCTGGCAGTCCGGAGCCTCGAGGGTCGCTGGCGATACCTGCATAGCTATGAAGGTATCAGAAAGGACGATTCGTCAGGCCTCGTAAACGAGATCGTTCACGAGATCGGCGTCGAGGGAGTCCAGGGCTACCTGTTTGGGCGCCCTGCAGATCCCTCGCACTTTGAACGGCTCTGGAGCCGGCCCCACGGCCAGTCGCCGCGAGTCGTCTCGGCCAACCAGTAGCGCCTACTCGGTCGCCGTGTCGTACTGCATGGCGAGTACCGGGTTACCGCCCGGGTCCTGGAACGCAAGCAGATAGCCGACGCCAGGGATCGCCGAGCGGTCCATCAAGATCGTCCCACCGGCACCGACGACTCGTTCCCGCACCGCATCGATGTCATCAACGCCAAAGGTGCACTCAAAGCCCACAGTTGGCTGGTTCTCGATCAGCTGGCGACGGTCTTGGATCGCACCCATGGCCCGCTCCCCCGTCTCGTCCAGCACCTGCACGAAACCCGCAGGCCCATATGACCGGAACGACCACCCAAAGACGCTGGCATAGAACGCTTGCGTTGCTTCTACGTCGTCGGTGTTGATGGCGAAGTGGGTCAGCTTGGGCGACATGCACCTCATCCTCCCACGTTGGCCTGGGGGCCAGCCCAGCTCGTTAGCTCAGCGTCGGCGCCACAAGCGGCCATGGGCGCTCGCGTTCGACCGCCAATGCGATGTCCAACAAGCGCTCTTCGTGGTGGTGCGGGGCGAGTACCTGCAACCCGACGGGCAGGCCGGCTGCATCGGTGCCGACGGGTATCGAGATGGCTGGGTTGCCGTAGATGTTCGACGGGATTGTCAACGCGCCGTTGTTGATCGCCTTGGCGTCCTTGCCGCCGAAGACCGTCGGTAGGCGCCCGTCGGCTTCGAACGCCACATCGGGATTCGTCGCCGCAAACACAAGGTCGACCTGGTCGAACAGAGAGGCCATGGCCTCGTTGAGTTCGATACGCGCGTTCTCCGCTCGAACGGCCACGTCGACGTTGTAGTAGTCCACGGTCGCTTGCACACCGACCCGCATCGCGCCGGTGAGGTCGCCCGCGCACTCCGGCCAGCGGTCCCCCAGGGCTTGGCGCAGGCCGACGCCGCCGGTTGCGCCCCACGCTCCTCCGGTGTTGGGAAGAGCAACATCGGGTTCGACCCGCTCTAGCCCGAGCATGGTGATGATCCACTCGGCCGCAGCCTCGACGATCTCGATCGTCTCGTCGGCAACAACGGCGTTGCCGAAGTTGGGCGTCACTGCGGCCCGACTGCCACGCAGCCCATCGAGATGCGTGCCGAGGCCGGCTTCCCAGCCCTCAACGCGAGGCAGGCTCAGCGGATCACGAGGATCGAAGCCATTCGTGACGTCGAACCAGCGCGCCGTATCACGGACGCTGCGGCTCTGGCAGCCGGGCACCGCAGTCAGGTTCCCCGGACCGATCCGGGGTCCACGCGGCGTACGACCCCATGTCGACTTCAGACCGACAAGGCCGCAGAAGCCACTCGGGATCCGGATCGAACCGCCACCGTCACCACCAGTGGCGATGGTGAACAGCCCGCCGGCAACGCCAGCGGCGCTTCCGCCTGACGAACCGCCTGGGGTGCGAGACAGCTCCCAAGGGTTT
>CALDGN010000411.1 GCA_937942965.1 uncultured Acidimicrobiales bacterium
CATCCCCGGGCGTCTCGCCCGGGGATGTTTCGCGTCTAGGGCGGGGTTGCCGTCCTCTGGTATCTGTTCGGATACCATGCTTGCATGGACGCCGCCGAGCTCATTCGAGATGCCCGCAGCAGTGCTGGCTTGACGCTGCGACAGCTTGGGGAGTCAGCGGGTACCTCGCACTCGACGTTGGCTGCATACGAGTCCGGGGCCAAGTCGCCAAACGCAAGGACGCTGCATCGAGTGCTGACGGCCGCGGGCTACGCCGTCGATGTCGAACTACGGGCCAGGCAGCGAGGCACGAGCGAGTTCACCCGCGGCGCCGAACTTGAGGCCGTCTTAGAACTCGCCGCTGCGTTCCCCGCTCGGCACAGCGAACGCCTCGAAGCGCCCGTGTTCGGCTATGGCGGCCTCACCACATGAATCTCGTCGAGCGCATCGGCGAACTCCACCGAGCTCTTGAGCAGGCGGACGTTCCGCATGCGTTCGGCGGCGCCCTCGCACTTGCGTGGTGCACCGAACGCGCTCGAGGCACGATCGACATCGACGTGAATGTGTTCGTTGACGCCAGCGACGCTGAGCGTGTGTACGCGGCCCTCCCTGACGCGATCCCCGTGACTACAGAAGATCGCGCCGCCATCGAGCGTGACGGTCAGACGCGACTGTGGTGGGATCAGACGCCAGTCGATGTCTTCTTCAACACGACACCGTTCCATGCCGAAGCCGCAACACGAGCACGTCACGAGGACTTCGCCGGACAACGAGTTCCGTTCCTGGCGTGCCGCGACCTCGCCGTGTTCAAGGCCTTCTTCAACCGAACCAAGGACTGGGCTGACCTCGAGGAGATGCATGTGGCAGGCACCCTCGACTCGGTTCACGTCATCGGCGTGCTCGCCCTCTATCTCGGCGGCAACGACGACCGCATCGGACGCCTCCGCCAGCTGGCCTTGTCGCACTCCGGCCCAGGTGACAAGCTTCGACCATGACTGATTCCGTCGCCATCCTCGGTGGTCACCAGAGCGATTTCGCCACCAACCTCGATCGTTCCGGCGGTTCGGTCGAATCGCTTGTCCAGGAAACGATCCACGCGACGGTCGCCGATGCGGGCATCGACCTGGGCGACATTGAGACGATCCACGTCGGCAACGCGTTCGGCCAGCTCTACACCGGCCAAGGCCATCTCGGCGCAATGCCGGCCACGGTGGTTCCCGAGCTGTGGGGTCTGCCGGCGATGCGTCACGAGGCTGCGTGCGCTTCGTCGTCGATGGCGACCTTGGCAGCAATGGCCGAGATCGAGGCCGGACGCTACGACTGTGTTCTCGTGCTCGGCGTCGAGCAAGAGAAGACCATGCCCGGCCCGCAGGCTGCCGCCGTGCAAGAAGCCGCAGCTTGGGTCGGCCCTGACACCGAGGGCGCGACCTACATCTGGCCTGAGACCTTCGACGCACTCGCATCTGAGTACGACCGCCGCTATGGCCTCGACGACCGCCACCTGTGAGCGATTGGCGAACTCAACCTCCGCAACGCAAAGGCGAACCCCAACGCGCAGACACGTGCATGGGCGTTGTCGGCAGACACGTGCAGCGACGATGACGAGGTGAACCCGGTCGTGACCGGTCGCCTTCGCCGCAACGACATCACCCAAATCACCGACGGCGCCGTCGGCCTGATCCTGGTCTCACAACGATGGCTCGCTGAGCGTGGGCGCACAGCCCGTTCGGTGATCGCTGGCTGGGGGCATCGCACGGTCGGTCTCGGCCTGCAGCAGAAGCTCGCTCGCAACAGCGATTCTCACCTGGTGATGCCGCACGTGAACCAGGCCATCACCGACGCGTTCGATCGCGCCGGCGTTGCTGATGTTGACCAACTCGATGCGATCGAGACCCATGACTGCATGACGCCCTCGGAGTACATGGCGATCGACCACTTCGGGATCACCGCTCCGGGCGAAAGCTGGAAGGCCATCGAAGACGGCTCGCTCGAAAGCGACGGCCGCATCCCGATGAATCCGAGCGGCGGCCTGATCGGTGGCGGTCACCCCGTGGGCGCGACTGGCGCTCGTATGTTGCTGGATGCGACCAAGCAGGTTTCGAACGGCGCGGGCGACTATCAGGTCGACGGTGCCGAACGGGTTGCCACCCTGAACATCGGCGGCAGCACTGCGACGACGGCCTGCTTCATCGTCGAGAACGCGAATACCTAGCTACTACCGGGGCTTCGCTCCCCCGCCGACGCGGATGATCTCGCCGGTCACCCAGCTCGCCGCATCAGACGCCAAGTAGACGCACGCCGCGCCGATGTCTTGCGGGGTGCCGAGGCGTCCCATCGGGATGTTCCACTTCTCGAGGACTTCGTCGAGCTCAGATTCGTCGTGGCCGATGGCGGTGAGCATGACTTCGGTCGGGATCGCACCAGGAGCGACGGCGTTCACCCTGATGTCCGGAGCGAACTCGCTCGACAGTGTCCAGGTGACCGAGTTGGTGCCGGCCTTGGCCGCTCCGTAGTGCACGCTGCCCGGCACAGGCCCCGTGCCGGCGCCCGAGGTGATGTTGATGATCGAGCCGGTCTCCATGTATTGCTTGGCCGTCATGCACCCGACGAACAGGGCGGTCAGGTTGAGCGCCAGAGTTCGGTCCCACTCCCCACGAGGAAGTTCCGTCGCTGGCATCCGCATGGGTGAGCCGCCGGCATTGTTCACCCAGATGGTGAGCTTGCCGAACTCGGCGATGGCCGCTTGCGCGAGTGCATCGACCGCGGCATCGTCGGTGACGTCGGTCGTCACGGCGATTGCTTGTCCACCTGCGTCACGGATCGACGCGGCGACCTGTTCGATTTCGGCAGTGCGCCGGGCGGCCACGACGACGGCTGCGCCTGCCTGTGCGAACGCGACGGCGATGCCTTCGCCAATGCCACGGCCTCCGCCAGTGACGACAGCCACGTGCCCGGTCAGGTCGAACAGTTCGGACACGGTCGCAGATGTGGTCACGCGATCGACAGTACCGAACGACACGACTTCGATGGTTGGCGAGCGTTCCCTAGGCTGGCGCCATGCACGTGACCCGCACCGACGAGCAGTGGAAGCTGCTGAACGAAGCCGACCCCGATACGGCGATCGTGATGCTCAATCTCGTGCGCTTCCGAGACGCAGCACTCGAGGGACACGGCTGCGACGGCATGACTGGCGAAGAGGCCTATGCCGAGTACGGCCGGCGCCTCCGAGCGCTCGCCGCGGACTTTCCCGGCAACCCGTTCTGGGTCGGCGATGCGGGCCGTGTCTACATCGGTCCGGATGATGAATCCTGGGACTTGGTTCTGTTGGTCCGGTACGAGTCGGTGACGATCTTTCGGGACATGCTGGCCTCAGACTCCTATCAGCAAGCAGCGCAGGCCCGAACCGCCGCAGTCGCCGATTCACGCCTGGTCCTCATGCACGAGACAGCCACGGCGGGCGACGCCATGAAGCAGTGGACGGCCACCGACGATGCGTCGCCGATCGTGATGCTGAACCTGATCCGCCATCAGGAGCAAGCGCTCGTGGGGCACACGTGCGACGGCATGACGGGAGTCGAGGCCTACGACGAGTACATCCGTCGGCTCCAGGCCATGAATAGCCATGACTTCCCCGGCAACGTCATCTGGGACGGCACCGGCCAGGCGACCATCATCGGGCCCAGCGACGAGCAATGGGATCGCATCCTGCTGATCGCCTATCCCGAGCTCGACGACTTCCGCCGCATGGCCAACTCGGAGATCTACGCCACTGCAGGACCAGCGCGGACTGCTGCCGTGCTCGACTCGCGTTTGATCCTGATGCATCAGCGATTTCCGCTTTAGTCGCGTCTACCTATCTGAGCGCACGGAGCTGCTCAGCGAGCGCATCGTCCGAGGCGAACAGCACGCCCCGGTGGTGCATGAAGGTCGAGTCCGCTCGGTTCAGGTCGAGCGGTGCTCCCAGCATGTCGGTGGCGATGGCGCCGGCTTCGTCGAACAGGCACGCGGTCGCGGCGAAGTCCCAGAGACTGCCGCCCCCAGCGGACTTAGGCTCTTTGAAGTAGCAAGCCGGTGCGTTGGCCAACACGCCGCATGCGTTCATAACTGCACCGCGCGTTGGTTGCATGTCGACTCCGCTCAGGCCGAGGTCGG
>CALDGN010000412.1 GCA_937942965.1 uncultured Acidimicrobiales bacterium
GGTCGCTTGCGGTGATGTTGTAGTTGCCCGTGTCGAGTCCTTCGATGCGGTACTCGCCGGTCGCGGTCGTGTACGAGCATGCCTGGGTGCCGATGACGGGCATCGTGGCGCAGACCTGGACACCGAAGATGGCGTCGCCAGTCGCTGCGTCAGTCACCGTGCCCGTGACGGTCGATGGGTCACCAGCGGTTGCTGCGGGCGAAGTTGCGGGAGCCTCGGCGACCGGGGCCTCTTCGACAACAGCTGGCTTCAGCGCAGCAACAATCCCGGTCGTCATCGCGGGCGACTCGACGTCAACGATCTCGGTCGCCGATGCGTAGAGACCGGCGGGGTCACTGATCACGACCGTGTAGGTGCCCGATGCCAGACCTTCGAGCACGAAGGTGCCCAGGCCCGAGGTGCGGACACACGTCGGCGCTTGATCCTCAGCGGCGGCGCACACATCGATGTCGTAGAGGCCGATGCCGGATCCGGCGTCGGTCACGTCGCCGGTCATCGACCCGAGGGATTCGACCATGTGGAGTTCGGCGCCGACGAGTTCAACATCGTCGAGGACCATGCCGGTTTCGTCGCTGGCTACGAGAACCTCGAGATCGATGGGGACCGCACCTGCGTCAGTGGAGTCACCAGCCGTCGTGAAGGTGACGGTCACGAAGTCGTCTGCCTCGTCGAAGCCGTTCACGCTGAATCCTGCGAACCTGACCTGGCCATCTTCGACGCCGCAGACGCCATAGAACGAAACTTCGCAGCTCGCCGCCACAACCGACGCTTCGTCGAACGTAAGGCCAGCGGTCAGGGCTGCGATCTGAGATGTTCCCGGGTCGAGCGCGACGGTCACGGTGACCGTTCCGTCTTCGACATCGCTGGCTTCGACGGTCAACCGTGCGGCCTCGGTTGCTTGTGCGTCGACCGAGTCCGGGCTTCCGAGAAGGCCGAACACTGCGATCGCCGTCAGCATTGCGGCGAACGCAAGCAGGAGGGGTCGGCGAACATGCGAGATCATGTGTCCAGGGTACTCACTTCGGCCCGGCTCTGGCTGTAGGCAGAAGCCCCCGAAGGGTCTCACGCAGTGTGGGAGGTCGGCCGCGTAGTGCGCCGTTTCATCACGATTCCGCCCAGAAGGCCCAAGACGGCGATGGCGACGACCGGCAAGACCCACGAGCGGCTCGAACCTGTGTCGGTGGTTCCCGGTTCGGAGCCAGTCGCAAGCCCCAACGTTGACGTATCGCCGATCAAGTCGAGGCCGGCAAGGTCGGTGCCCCGTTCGAGCACAAAGTCGAACTCGGTTGGGGCACTGGTGAACGTGAGCTCGGCGATCACTGCAGGTGCTTCCCAGCCGGACAGATTGAACGCAGAAATGCGCACATCGCCATCGATCTGGGCACAGGCGCCAGAACCAGACGACAGCACGCACTCGCCGCCCTCGAGCGGCGGCACACCACGAAGCTCGATCTGCAGCGTGCCGACAGTGGCGGAGATGTTGTCGATCGAGACCGTGACGACGTCGCCGTCAACCTCGGCGATGAGTGAGTAGTCGCTGGCTTGGCGGGCGTCGACGGTCGGTGTTACGAACAGGCTGGCGGCGCCAAGGCACACGAGCAGCACGATCATGCCTCGCCATCGCAGGCAGGCTCGACGTGGGTGAAGCAAGGATCGGTCCATGAACCGATCAGTCGTCCTGTGACTCCCGGCGGGAAGCCACCATCAGGACACCACCAATGCTCAGGAGCAGCACGGAGAGCGTTGCCAACAATGGTGTGGCCGCACCCGTGCGGGCGAGACCGACACCGCTCTGGCTACCAGAGGCAGCACCGGAGTCAGCTGTTGCGCCGCTGCCGGACGTGCCTGCAGTGCCGCTGTTGGCATTGGCGTTGGCACCTGCATCGCTGCCGGCACCGTTGTCTTGGCTGTCGGTTCCGCCGCCAGTACCGAGCTCGCTCGGCTGGACGTCGGGGACGACGAAGGCGGCTTCGTTACCAGAGAGCGACAGCGTGTCTGGAGCGTTGCTGAACGGACCAGGATCCGGAAGCGCTGGCGGAACGGTCGGTGCGGCCGTCGGCAAGACCACCGCAGTTGCGGTTGGTGCAACGGTCGCGACAGGAGTCGGTGTCGCCGTGGCGGTCGGGACTGCGGTCGCCGTCGCTACTGCGGTTGGCGTTGCGGTGGCCACAGGGTCAGGTGTCGACGTTGCAGTCGGCGTCGGCGTCGCAGTCGCCGGAAGCGGCGTTGCGGTCGGCGGCACCGGCGTTGCCGTTGCAGGAACAGGCGTTGCCGTCGGCGGAACTGGTGTGGAGGTCGCACCAGGCGTCGGCGTTGCCGTCGGCGGAACTGGTGTGGAGGTCGCACCAGGCGTCGGCGTCGCGGTCGGCGGGACCGGCGTTGCGGTCGGCGGGACGGGTGTCGCCGTCGGCGGAATTGGCGTTGCGGTCGGCGGGACCGGCGTTGCGGTCGGCGGGACGGGTGTCGCCGTCGGCGGAATTGGCGTTGCGGTCGGGGTCGGCGGAATTGGCGTCGGCGTCGAGGTCGGACCAGGAGTTGGGGTCGCCGTCGGAGGCATCGGCGTCGGGGTCAACGTCGGCGTAGGCGTCGGTGGAACCGGGGTGGGCGTTGCGGTCGCTGTCGGTGTTGGCGTCGCGGTCGGCGGGACTGGCGTCGCCGTCGCGGTTGGGGTCGGCGTCGGTGGAACCGGCGTCGGGGTGGCCGTTGCCGTCGGAGTTGGCGTCGCGGTCGGTGGAATCGGCGTGGCCGTCGGCGTCAAGGTTGGGGTCGGCGTCGGGGTTGGAGTCGGAGGAATCGGCGTGGCCGTCGGCGTCGGCGTCGGCGGAACCGGGGTGGCGGTCGGCGTTGGGGTAGGGGTCGATGTTGCCGTCGGCGTCGGCGTCGCCGTTGGAGGAATCGGCGTGGCCGTCGGCGTCGGCGTCGGGGTTGGAGTCGACGTTGGTGTCGGTGTCGGTGTCGGCGTTGGTGCAGCGATCTGGATGGACCCGTTGTCCACCTGGAATGGCACCGGCAGGCCGCTCAGATCCGTGATCGCATCGACCGTGATCGTCAGCGGCGTGCTGGCGATTTCAACACCCAGCGCGTCGAGCGGGATCTGGAGGATGGCCTGCTCGACATTCCAGCCAGGGTCGTTGAAGTTGAAGAGCGCACTCTGCACGAAGTTGCTCGGATCGGTTGGCCCGCATGAACCAACACCGGACAGGATTGCGCAGTTCGGCTGATTCGCGCCGTTGACCTCGGGGGCCAAGATTGCGTCGTCGAAGGTGACGGTCAGTGACAACGCACCGACCTTGACCGGATTGCCGTCAGCATCGGTTCCGGGCGAAATGGTGACTTCGACCAGCTGCTGGCCATTGGCGTCTTGCAGCAAGTAGTCGGGAATCGAGATAACCGTCGGGAGGTTTGCCTGCGCTTGCGCCGACGGCAATGCGATCGCGATGCTCCCAACCAACATGCCGAGCATGATCGAGAGCCATGCGGTAAGACGCATCATGCGTCGTCGTTGTTCGTGGGTGCGCACGAAGGAACCAAACCTTTGCTGTGCAGAGCGTGAGCGCAACCACTGAGGGTACACGACACCGTTGCCTCGCACACGAATCGCGCCGGGGCCAAACTGCCCAAATTTAGGGGCAGAACGGGGTTGGTAGGCCTACTTCGCAGCGGGTGATGAGTAGTGCATCGATCACGTTGAGTGTGCCGTCGCGGTTGAAATCACCTGCAACAGCAGCAACTTCGTGCCCAGGACCACCACCATCGAGGAGGCATGGACCGGTATCTGAGCGGTTGCCGACCTCGAATTGCGCGATCAGAAGTGCGTCGACCACGTCGGCCTTGAGGTCGCAGTTCACGTCACCCGTGCCCGCGCCGAAGCCGGCCGAGTTGCGCAGCGGCGTCAAATCTTGGGGCTGGGTGATGAGCTGAGCCGGGTTCGCTGGATCAGCAAACACGCACACGTTGGGCTGGCCAACCGTGCTCGTCGAGCCATTGTCCTTGTAGTCCTCTGTTGGGCTGACGACATCACCTTGGGCGAGGCTGCGGCACAGGTTCATGACCTCGCCACCACTCACGCCACCGGCGACAGCGTCCCAGGCGTCGGACTCGCCAGACAGCGGCGTAACGAGGTCGCCGGCCGCATTGCGAATAAGAACCGTCTGGTCACGGCGGGTCGAGTTGAACGTGCCGTCAAAGGCAGGCGCCGTAAAGAACGTGCCAACACCCTGGTTGTCGACCTGCAGGTTGATCGACCAGTCGTTGACTGCGTCGAAGCTCAAATCGTCTCCGCCGAGCTCCTCGGCGATCGTGATGATCGTGCCTGCGGGCACTCGCGCGAGTTCGGATCGGTTGGCGAAGGTGAGGAACGCCTGCTCGCGGAGCAGATCGGTGTCGCCGTCTCGCTGGCGGAACTCGATCGTGTAGCCGCGGAGGTCAAGGTTGTCTTCGACCACGAGGAATTCGAACCAGTCACCGCCATTGCCGACGACCGAGCCGTTGTTCAGCTCGCCCGTGGCGGGAACGGCGTTGTATTCGTTCAGCACGATCGGCGACGACGAACCAACTGGCGCGCCGACCGAGGTCCAAGTGATGTCTTGGAAGTTCGAATCGCCATCGTTGTCCGAGACGGTGATCCGAGTCACGATCTGGCCCGAGAAGTCGGCCGTACCGGTCATCGCGCCGGTTGAAGCATCGAGCAGAACGCCGGCCGGGAGCGGCGAGACCGAATAGGTCAGCGCATCGCCGTCAGGGTCGAAGGCATCGATCTGCAGGTCGACCACTTCGCCCGGGTTGTAGATGCGGTCACGGAACAGACGCAGGATCGGAGGTGCCGACGTAAGCGGGCCGGTGTCGTTGGAGGCGCCGGGGGTCGGTGACGCCAGATAGGTGGCTTCGCCCTCGTTGTTCACCAAGCCGAAGGAATTGTCTGTGAACTGGTCTGTCCACTGGATCTCGTTGGCCAGCACGCCATCGCTCGTGACGAGACGAACCGAATCGCCGCCGCTGCCGAGCTTGAAGTTCGTCTGCAACGGCGACGTTGTGGGGTCGTCGCCATCGTTGGCCGCCAAGATCAGGTAGCCGCCAGCGGGAACGAAGGTGCCGGCGGGAATCGTCCATGAGGCGCCGCTGTCGGAGATCGTCCAGCCACCGATGTCTTGGGCATCGTCAGGATCGCTATTGCGCAGCTCGATCCAGTCAGGCGTTTCAGGGTCGGGATCACCGTCGAGTTCGACCTCGTAGGAACCGTCGTTGGATGCCATCGTCTCATTGATGAACACCTTGGCCGGCGGAAGCGCAGCTTCGTCGATGACCAACTCGAACACGTGGTCGAGCTGCGAGTCACCACTACCGCCGGCACTGTTGTTCCAGGTCGTGATCGCCCAGGTATTGACCCCGTCGACGAGCAGATCCACGGGAATCTCGGGCGGTTGCGCGCTGCCATACGGGCTCGCCGAGCAGGCCTCGTCGGGGAGCTCGCAGGTGTTGAACATGTCCGGGTCGGGGATGTTCACGTAGTCGTCTACGGATTCGCCTTCGGCCCCGCCCCAGGGCACGTTGACGTTGAACGGGATGTCCGTACCGAGTGGGTGGGCCACGTAGTCGGGGTCGAGATTGCCACGGATCGAGCGGTAGACCTCGGTGCCGTTGAGATACATCACGGCGGTGTCGTCGTAGAACATACGAACCCGGATGCCGACGATCTGGAACGGCTCGACACCGATCTCATCGAGGTCGAAATCTTTGCGGAAGTGGTTCGCGTTGTTCGATCCGACGACTTCATCCCAGCGCAGTGTCTGGGTGCCCCAACCTGAGTCGTCCAGCGCCGGATCAGCGGCGGAGGCCGACCCGAGGTCGGCGGCCGCATTGCTCTGCTGGTACCGCCATTCCTTGGGGTTGGGGACAATCCCGCTATCCAAACCCCAGACTTCGAGGGTTTGGAGGTTCGGATCTTGTGCCTGAGCTGAAGGAGCGGCAGGTGCAAGCGCGAACAGCGAAGCCAACAGCACGGCCACCAAGACCACGCGGAAGGCTCGCATTGCGGCGAGGAAACGGAGTGAGGCAGACATGAGAGTGGGCCGTTGAACGGCTACCCCAATGGTACTTGAGACCCAGGTATGAGCGTTATGAGCAGAACTTCCCAGCTGAATCGAGCGCCGAGATACCCTCGGGTCGTGCGATATCTGTCCGAGGAATGGCTTTCTGCTGCGGATCAAGCGGTGCGCGACGCGTCGCCAGCCCCGAGTGGAGCGCTCGTGATTGACCAGCACGTCGACGACGAAGGCACCCCAAAGTGTTGGCGTACGACACTTGGGCCGCAAAGCCGGATCGAACGAATCTCGCCAGAAAGCTCGGGCGCGGACGCAGTCTTTCGGCAGTCGTTCGCCACGGCTCGGGCCGTCGCCGAAGGATCGAGCGACGCGCACCAGGCGTTCTTGCTGGGCGATATCCGGTTCGAAGGTTCGATCGATGCGCTCATCACGCACCGCGAATCGTTCGAGTGGCTTGAGCAGACGCTTGCGCCGGTGATGGCCGCAACCAGCTGGGACTAGCCAGCTAGCGGCCGACCGCGGCCGAGGCGAACGCTCGAGGATCCGCGGCGCCAGCCAAGCTGCCGCTCGGTGTGACCTCGATCAGGTGCGCGTGGCCGAAGCCAGACATCTCCGCGACGGTGGCCATCTCGACGTTGTGGCCCCGTTCACGAAGCGCGGCTTCCCAGGCATCGGCGTGCGGTTCGAGCCGCACGCGGACCTGACCAGCGGCGGACCAGGTGTCGAAGCCGGTCTTCGGATCAGGTGAGGCCAGCGCGAATCTTGGTGCACTGAGAATCGTTCCGGCACGCTCACCGGCGTGGAGCATGCGGGCCATCATCTGGAGCACAACCTGAGGCTGAGCGTCGCCGCCCATGGTGCCGAGCACCGATCGAAGGCTGCCGTCGTTGTTCGTGATGAGGGCTGGCGAGAGCGTGTGGGGCGGTCGTCGGCCGGGGCCGTACTCGGCCGGGTGGCCGTCGATCAGGTTGAAGCCAATGCCACGGTTGTGCAGGAAAATGCCGGTGTCGCCGACCATCACATGGCAGCCGAAGCCAGCCGCGTTGGACTGAATCAGCGAGACGCCCATGCCGTCTTTGTCGACGACGCACATGTACATCGTGCCGCCGCCCGCATAGCTGTCGCCCCAGTCGACAGCCCGGTCGGGCTGGATGCGGGCACGGCGCTCGGCCAGCATCGCAGGATCGAGAAGCGCAGCGGGATCGGCGTGCTCGTGCAGCACGTCAGGGCGGTCAAAGCCAGCAGCCCGGGACGCTTCGATCAAGTAGTGAGCGAACAGCGGGTCGCTCGGATCGCTCGGCAGGTCGAGTCCTGCCGCGATGCCGGCACTGGCGAGGCTCAGGTAACCCTGTGAGTTCGGCGGTGCCGTCCACAGACCATGGCCCCAGGCATCGAGGCGTACGGCCGGCACCCAGTCGGCCTGGTTCTGGGCCAGATCGTCGGCGGTGTACTCGCCGTTGCCGGTGGCGATCAGCGCTTCGCCGAACTCGCCGCCGTACCAACCGTCGCGGCCTTGAGCCGCGAGCGCCCGAAGGTTGCGGGCGACGCGGGGCCGCTGCACGAGATCACCCGTCGTCACCCCAGCCAGCTGGGTGTTGCCCGCGACGTCGGCAACGTTCGCCGACGAAGCAGCAAGCTGCGAAGACGCTGCGAACCCGTTCTCGGCCAGATCGATCGCCGCGTCGAGCAACGAGGCGAACTCGAGCCGACCGTGACGTTCGTGCAACGCAAGCCAGCCGTCTACGACGCCTGGCACCGGCGCTGAACCGACTTCGCCGCGATGCGGCATCGAGTTGTGGCCCGCGGCGCGCAGCCGATCGGGATCCGCGCCGCTACCGGCGCGACCCGATGCGTTGAGACACGTGACGTCGTCGTCGACGTGGACAAGTGCCCACAAGTCGCCGCCGAGGCCGCACATGTGCTGCGACGTGATCGTCAGCACCGCGTTGGCGGCGATCGCCGCGTCGACCGCGCTTCCGCCGCGCTCAAGCGCGCGAAGGCCCGCAGTCGACGCAAGGTGGTCGACTGAGCAGACCATCGCCTCGGCCGCCCAGACGGTCGAGGTCGATGGAAGCCGCATCAGATCAGACCGAGGCCGGAGACGGTGTCGCGTTCGGCGACAAGCTCAGCGGCGGTCGCATCGATGCGGCCACGCGAGAAGTCGTCGATCTCGAGACCCTGGACGATGCTGTATTCGCCGCCCGAGCAGGTGACGGGGAACGACGAGATGATGCCCTCGGGCACGCCGTAGCTGCCGTCGCTCGGGATCGCCATCGAAACCCAGTCGCCTTCAGGCGTGCCGAGTTCCCAGTCGTGCATGTGGTCGATCGCCGCGTTCGCGGCCGAGGCTGCCGACGACAGGCCACGGGCCTTGATGATTGCGGCGCCGCGCTTCTGCACGGTCGGGATGAAGTCGTCTTCGAGCCAGGTCTGATCGTCGATCATGCTGGCGGCGATCTGACCATTGACTTCGCAGTGGAAGAGGTCGGGGTACTGCGTGGCTGAGTGGTTGCCCCAGATCGTCATCTTCTTGATGTCGTTCACCGAGGTGCCGGTCTTCTGCGCAACCTGGGTCATCGCCCGGTTGTGGTCCAGGCGAGTCATCGCCGTGAACTGCTTGTTGTCCACGTCGGGAGCCGAGTGCATCGCGATGAGTGCGTTGGTGTTCGCCGGGTTGCCGACGACCAGGACCTTGATGTCCTTGCTGGCATGGTCGTTGATGGCCTTGCCCTGGGGGCCGAAGATGCCACCGTTGGCTTCGAGCAGGTCGGCACGCTCCATGCCGTCGCGGCGAGGCATCGCTCCGACGAGCAGTGCGTGGGTTGCATCGCCGAACGCCACGCTGGCGTCGTCAGTTTGCACCATGCCGGCGAGCAGCGGGAATGCGCAGTCGTCGAGCTCCATCGCCACACCCTTGAGCGCGTCGAGCGCAGGCGTGATTTCAAGCATCTGGAGGATCACCGGCTGATCCGGGCCGAGTAGCTGACCACTGGCGATGCGGAAGCACAGCTGGTAACCGATCTGGCCGGCAGCGCCGGTTACGACCACTCTTGCGGGGGGCTTGCTCACGTTGTCTCCTCGAAGCAGGTTTGCTGCAGAGAGGCTAACCGCCTGAACAAGAGGTGACCCCAGCCGAGAAGGGAGTGGACCTAGCCGGTGCCCGCTTCGAGGAGGAGCGCGACCACGGCGCCAATCGCCATGAACGGCGCAAACGGGAACGCGGTCTTCCATCGAAGTCGACCGCGGCTCAAGAGTCCGGCGCCGACGATGACAAGGGCGACGACGCCACTCACGAGGTGCGACACGATCAGGCTGCGTACGAACGGCACCCAACCAAAGAACGCGAGCTGCGCGCCGATGAGCGGCGCCAGCTTCACGTCACCCCAACCCATGCCCGGCGGATAGATGAACAGGATCAGGAAATACACGGCGCCGAGCGCGGCACCGCCGATGAGTGCGCGAACCAGCGAGATGTCGGACCAATCGGACGTCGCTGAGATGAGCAAGAGTGGCACGGCGATGACGTAGGACGGTTTTAGGATCGCGTTCGGAACTCGTAGTTCACGCAGGTCAATGATCGTCAGCAGGCTGAGGAGTGCGCCGAACGGCAGCACCGATGCCAGCACCGGGTCGACGCCGAAACGCCATGCGAGCAGCGCAACAACGACGGCGGCAAGTGGCCAGGTCGCTGCGAGTGGGATCGGCCACGCAAGGTCTTCGATGCCGTCGCCCGCGTCGAGCTCACTCTCGGAAGTCTCAGCATCGTCCACGGCTTGAGTTTCGTCCATCAGCAGCCTTGTTTGCAGCGACCCCATGTGCAGCAATGCATCATCGGCTCGCTCAACAGGGGCAGATCAGTCAGCGGCGGGTGGAATCTGGCGACTGCTGTCGAACTCAGACTCGGTGGTGCTGAAGAGCTCCCAGACTTCCTGGCCAAAGAGCACCAGGATGCCGAAGCCGGCAATACCGACGAAGAAGATCAGGATGCCGTATTCGGCCATGAGCGCACCGCGGTCAACCTGCGCACGAGCAACAGCGGCGTGTACGCGGTTTCGCATCGCGCTGAAGCGGCGATGCAACTGTGGAGGGGTGGTCATGGTCGCTCCGACGACTGGCAAGTGATGAGGATCTGTCGGCGCAAGGGGCTGCCACTTGAACGCGAATAGGCAGTCCGCCTCAGGAATATCGCCGCTGGGGGACGCCCGGGGATCGCCCAGGCGTCGTTTGGGTCGTGCTTCGGACCATGGACCCCAATGATCGCGCGGAGCGTGGTTTCGGTGCGCGCGTGATCGGCGGGCCGTGGACCATACGATCGGGACCGTGCCTTGGGCGGTCACCCCGACTCTTGATCCGGCGATCGAACGCCGCGCCACCCTCCGGGGACTCTTCGCGGTCGCCGCGCTGCTGTTGGCCGCGATGCTCGTCCTGGGCGCATGCTCCGGCGGTGGCAACGACGGCGACGCGGACACATCACCCGAAGCGGTTCCCCTCGACGAACCGGCCCGCCGCTACGTCGCCGAGTGGCTCATCAATGCCGAGGCGGTCGGCGTCGACGGGCCCGGCTTCGACTTCCTCTATCGCGAGGTCGTCGACGACGCGACCGGCCGCTACTTGGTGCAGTCCCCGGCGCACATCGCAACCCAAAGCCGTGAGTCGGTCGTCTTCTGCGCCGCGATCTTTCGCGTCGACCCGTACTGCTCGGCGACCGAACGTCCGGCGAACACCCCGCCCGTGCTGGCCTACCCCGTCCAACTGCTGCGCTCGTGGGGGCCGTCCCAGCTGTATGACCTGGCTGGCTGGCGCGAGGTCTCGCTCGTCGCGAACACCGAACCCGACGCGTGGTCTCGCCGCACCGAAGTCGTCGGCGATGTCCCGGTCGAGTGCTTCGCGGTCATCGGCGAGACCGCGGCCGCCCGCACCGGGTTCGAGGTCTGCTTCACCGATGACGATCTGCATCTGGTCGCGTCGGTCGATCTCCAGGGCGACCTCGTCTACGAGATCGACCTGATCACCTATGAACGCACGATCGACGAAGAGGCATTCGAGACGGGCCTCGACGACTTCATCGAAGCCAGAGACTCGCTGCAAGATCAGCTGATCACGTTGTTCCCTGATGTGCCCGCAGCGCGCCCGACGCCAACGCCAGACACCTCGGGCTCATGACGGGTCACTGATCATGTGGAAGAAGCCGCCTCGGGTTCCGACCCAGATGCGGTTCTTCCACACCACCGGCGTGCTCTCGATGCAGCCACCGACAGGCGTCGACCACAGCTCGGGTGGCGCGACCGACGTGTCGCTCAGATCGAACCCGTGCAGCACACCGCCACAGTCGCCCTGCACAAGGACATCGTCGACGATGACCGGCGAACTCCACACCGGACCGGGCAGGCGGAGCGTCCACCGCGTCTCCCCCGTCGCTCGGTCGAGGCCGAGCACGCGGCCATCGGCGGTCGGCACGATCACGAGGTCGCGATGCACCGCCGGCGTCGCCCACACGCCAGTGTCGATCCCATTGCGCGCGGCGACGGACCAGACGAGCGGGTCGTCGGGCCGACGCGGGTCGAGTTTCATGATCTGGCCGACGGCGATGCTGCGGTCGTTGCCCCGCTCGTACTCGCTCGCCGCGTAGAGGAACCCCTCGTCGTCGACGACCACGGTCGCATCGGTGTCATCACCGGTCCAGAACCGGAAGACCCGCTCGGGGGCCTCGCCGCGTCGCACCGGGGCGAGGTCCCATCCGTTGATCAGCCCGCCCGAATTCGCGGCGTACGCAATATCGCCGACGATCGTGACCGAGCTTTCGATCGAAACGTTGTCACCGACCGCGCGCCGAAGCTCGTCATCCCAGCCTGGAATCACCGACAGCACCTCGGGAGCAACGGTCACGAAACCATCGGGTCCGTAACTGCGGTGCAGCCGAATCGAGTGGAAGTTCGAGTTCTCACCGCCGACGAACATGTGGTCGTCGAGGATCAGCGGCGAACCGTCCCAGTCGTCGTTCCACACCCGCGGCAGGAACGCCTGGGCATCGAGTGCCCACAGCTCAACCAGCTCGCCTCGGTCGAACGACAGGACCCGGAGTCGGTTGTCACGAGACCCGACATAGATCAGCGGATGGCCGTCAGGGTCGACAGTGAGCGTTCCCTTGATGAGGTCGCCGGTGACGAACGGAGCCATGCGCGGTTCGCCGGTCACGCCATCGAGGACGTGGACCGCGCGGTCGTAGGCGCCGAAGGCGACCCACAGCTCGCCGCCTCGTTCCCACACCGCCGGCTGGCCGGTCCACCCGGTGCCGCACCACTCACGTTCGCCTTCGGGATCGCTCGACAGCGAGCACATCTTTTGCGCCGGGTAGCTCCATTGCACCCTTGGCGCTGCGGGCACGGGCCCCACGCCATAGAACGAACGGGTCGGCGACCCTCGGAACGTCAACACGCCCCGCACGGCGTTACCCCACGGTTCCCCGACCGAGTCAGGGTCGTACCACGGTGCCGGAGTTGGAGCAGCCGCGGGGACGACCACGACCGCTTGGGTCGCGGGGCCGAGCGTTGGCGTCGGAATCGCCGTAGTTGTCGCGACCGGCGACGGCGTCGGCTCGGGCAACAGCCGCAGAGCTTCTTCGCTCGCGGTCGACGAGCACGCCGTTGCCACCGCACCGATCACCAGCGACGTCGCGACGAAGCGACGTACGAATCGAACCCGCCAAGGAAACAACGTTGGTCCCGCCCGCCCGGTCAGTGACCTCGGACGAGGCGCTTAGCGATAGTCAGGATGCGGGGTGACCGCAGGAGCGTCGCTCAGCGGAAGCTGGAACAGCGACATGTCCGCCTCGATGGCCGAGTCGGTGTCGAGCGACGTCATCGTGTCGGTCAGCACGCCCGCGGCACGCAAGGTGGCGACGCGAGGTTCGGCGTAGGGCTGGGTCACGACGGGGAGCGCATCGCGCAGCGCAGCGAACTCGGCGTCGTGCGCCGTCGAGTCGCTCGGCAGCGACGAGGGCGAGGTTCCAACCGGAGGCTCGACCGGTGCAGCGGGAGCCTCTTGGTCGGCGGCTGAAGACGGGCCCGGCCATGCTGGGTCGCGTCCGTCAACAAGCTGCCAGGACATGGGAACGACGGTCGCGTTCGCATGCTTGCGGCACAACATGATGCCGCCAGCGGGGTCAGGATGGTCGAGGTCAAACAACCATGCCTTGGCCTGTTGTGGCGCGAAAGTGAGCAAGGCCACCGCCGCTTTGTCGCAGTTCATTCGCGCGCACTCTTCCATGCCGAAAAACGGTACTTCCTAGCCGTTTCCGGTTCGGGGATGCACATCGGATTTTCGCAACACGAGCAACAGGCCTCACATCAGCCAGGCAGAGGCGAGGTTGGGGGCCGCGGTCTCGGTCTGTCCGATTGGCGTGCTCGTACCGGACTCGCAGCGTCAGCTGCAATGCTGGGGAGATGGTCACCTGGGATGCCCTCGATGCATTGAGCCATGCCTTTGAGCTCAACGGCATCGGCCCGACGAGCCGCGTGATCGCGCTCGTCGGCGACGACGATCCACTTGCACCGCTCGTGCGGGCTGCGTTGGCTCGCTCACATGCCGAGGCGCTCGAGATTCACCCGGTCCGTGATGGCGCTGAAGAACTGGATCGGCTCCGTCGAGGTTCGCTGCTCCCCAGCCTGTTCGCTGGCGCCGACATCGTCGTCGACGCACTCGGAGCGACCACTGAGCTGATGCTTGACGATCTGACCGGGCTCACCGACGCCACGGGCGCTCGGCTGCTTCGGCTACTGCCGGCAGCGGCCCAGGCGCATCTGCGGCCACCGCATGCCAGCTTGGCCACTCGGGTCGACCGCGTCGCCGCGCGAGTCGCTTCGGCTGGCACGCTCGCGGTGCAAGACGACAACGGCACCGACCTCGTTATCGCCCTCGATTCGATGCGGCTGGCCGCGGACGGCGGTCGAGCGAACGGGGCGGGCGAAGCCACCGCGTTTCCGTCGGGCTGGATCACGGTCACGCCAGGCGCCGGCACCGTCGACGGCGATCTCGTGATCATGCCCGGTGACGGCAACCTCGCTCGAGGCACCCACATCAACTCGCCGATCCGACTCACCGTGCGCGACGACCGCATCATCGCGATTGATGGCGACAACGCAGATGCCGACGTGCTCCGAGCCCTGTTCGAGGCAATGGACATGGTCGACGCCTATGGGATTGCGTCGCTGAGCCTGGGGTTGAACCCCGGGCGCCTTGCTGCTGGCGGTCCGTTCGACGCAGTGTTGGTCGACGCGGGCTTGGCTCGGCTGAGCGCAGGTGTCGTCACGATCGCATTCGGTGACAACGATCATGCCGATCGCCCATGTCCGGATCGGGTCGGCCTGGCGTTGAGCCGGCGCACGGTGACGCTCGATGACACGGCGTTGTGCGACACCGGCGAACTCACTGGCGACGCCACCCCCGACGTGTACGAGCTTCCCGGCTAGACACCCCACAGCGAGGCAGCCCAAGACGTCTGGCGCACGTGTCGGGCAGCAGTGTCACACCCCCCTGTCAGTGTGTACTGCATGGCGAATCTCGTCCTCGACCCACCCGCTCCAGCCCTGCAACTCATTTCGTGCGCCGATGCGCCGGCTCGTGATCACCGGTATCGCGACTCGGCCCAGCTCGGCGTCGACGCTCGCCGCGTGCAACGGACCACCTTGGAATGGTCGTTGCGCAACGGATGCGACGTCGATCCCGATGCCGTTCGTGTCGTCCTGGCTGCTCGCCAAAGTCGCCAGGGTGGGCCCATGCACCGCTACACCGCCAACGACGTGTGGCGTCTGATGATGACCGACGTCCTCGGCTGGTGCCGCGGCCGTCGTTTGCCTGTGCCCGACGGCTGTGCCCATGCGATTCTCGTGATCACCCAGGCATTGGAGTACACCGACACGGGGCACGAGGACAGCGATCCCCTCGATGAGATCGAACGCGCCCTCGAAGAATGCACCGGAATCTGGGCCTCTGAACTGGACCGTTCGTCGGCGACTCGCTGGCGGTAGCTACGCTCGGACCGTGGTCCGCAAATCCCCGAACAATGCTGGTCGAGTCACACGGCCGAGCGAACCAGCCCCCGCACCTCGGCGTCCTCGCCGCGATCGTCGCCAGTTAGTGATCCAGATCATGGCTGCGCTGCTGGTACTCGCCATGCTCATGCCGGTGCTCGCGTTCTTCCTCTGATCGAGTACATCTGACGAAACGGCCGATCCCACGGCCGAACCAACGGTGCCCAATCGGGCTGCGCGTGGACTTCTCCCAATTAGTAGGCCGCGTCCGCGCTGACCCCGACTGGCGTTGGGCCACCACTACGATTGACCGGCACCCCGCAGGCTTGTGGGGGCGACAGGAGTTGTGGTGATCCGCCAGAACCGAGCCGTGCCGATCTTGATGGTGCTCACCCTCGCATGGGTGCTGTTTCTCGCGGGCTGCTTCGGATCCGAAGAACCCGAGATCTCGGTCGAGGACGTCACCCCGACCACGGTCATCGCCACGCCGACGCCGCCGCCGGTCGTGACCGACGATGCCGCTGCTGCGCTTGCACAGACCGAGGCTCCGTTCGTCTACACGATCGAAGAAGGCGACCTCCTGCCCTCGATCGCGACCAAGTTCAACGTCACCCAAGACGTCATCTTGCGGGCGAACCCAGAACTCAACCCCAACGTGCTCTTCGCCGGCGATCAGATCCGTATCCCCGGCGCAACGACCGTCAACACGGTCGACGAAGACCGCGAGGCGGCTCGTGACGCAGGCGAGTCGATCGACTACGTCGTCGAGTCCGGCGACAGCCTTGGGGCCATCGCCCAAGAGTGGACGGTCACCCTCGAGGAACTCCTCGCCGCGAACCCCGAGGTCAATCCGAACGCTCTGCAGATTGGGCAGCTGCTGGTGATCCCGCCGTTCGGTTCCGGGTTCACCGCCGAAGAACTCGAGACGTTTACTGCGCCGACGTGCGCCGAACGCCAGCCCGGCGAGATCCTGACCCACACCGTGGAGCCGGGCGATAGCGCGTCGGCGCTGGCGTCGTTCTACGGCGTCACGATCGAAGAACTCATCGGCGCCAACCTGCTTGACGATGAGAACCAGCTGGTGGTCGGCCAACAGCTGAACATTCCGCCGCCAACCCAGGATTCATCCTGCTGAAAAAGCGTGAAGCTCTGGCGCTCACACGCCAGAGCCATCCACGACTGTTCAACGACCACGCAGAGGCGGCCTGCTGCGATCCCCGAAACTCGCCGGGACCGCAGCTTGATCTACTAGCTCTCCGCGATCGTGACGCTTTCGATCACGAGGTCGGTGACAGGACGGTCGCCTGGACCGGTCGGCACGGCCTGCATCGCAGGGACGAGCTCAAGGCCGCCAACGACCTTGCCGAAGAGGCTGTAGCTCGGAGGCAGACGAGCACCATCGGGGCCACTGATCACGAAGAATTGGCTGCCGTTGGTGTTCGGACCGGCATTCGCCATGGCGAGTGAGCCGATTTCGTATTGGCCAGGCTGGGGCAGTTCGTCTTCGAAGCGGTAGCCGGGGCCACCCATGCCGCTGCCCTGCGGGCAGCCGCCCTGGAGCACGAAGCCGTTGATGACGCGGTGGAAGATCAGGCCGTCGTAGTAGTGGTAGCGAGCCAGCGTCACGAAGTTGTTGACCGTCTTCGGGGCGATGTCTGGGTAGAGGGCGATCGTGAGATCACCCATCGACGTCTTCATCGTGGCGATGTAGGTCTTCTCGGGGTCGATGCACATCGGAGGTGGTGCATCGAACTCACGCTGCTGGGGGCTGGAGCCGTCGGCGGCGGGGCATTCGGTCATGAGGGGTCCTCTCCTACGGGTGCTTCGTTATCCCACGAAGCCTGCGTCGTCACACGCAACGCTCGGCTGGACCCTAGAGGGAGAACGTTCCCAGCACACCGTCACCCACCGATGGATGCGTGAGCTGCGACGGGTCCTAGCCTTGAAGCGTTCGAAGATTCTGGGAGGACGAACGTGGAGATCAGCAAGGTCGCCGTCATCGGTGGCGGAACGATGGGATCCGGCATCGCCGAGGTGTGTGCCAAGAACGGCATGGACACCATCGTGATGGAAGCCGACGCCGGAGCTGCCGAAGCCGCACAGGGCCGAATCCTTGGTTCGATGGACAAGGCCGTTGCTCGTGAGCGCCTGAGCGGCGACGACCGCGACGCTGCCGCAGGTCTGCTTTCCTACACGACCGACATCGAGGCCCTCTCCGATCGTGATCTGGTGATCGAAGCGATCATCGAGAACGAACAGATCAAGCTGGATCTCTTCCGCCGCCTCGACGAGGTCACGCCAGAACACGCGATCCTCGCGTCGAACACGTCGTCGATTCCGCTGATCAATCTGGCGACGGCAACGAACCGTCCTGGTCAGATTCTCGGCCTGCACTTCTTCAACCCGGCTACCGTGCAGAAGTTGTGCGAAATCGTCGTGTCGATCGCCACCGACGATCAGGTGCTCGCGACCGCCAAGTCGTTCGCCGAAGACACGCTCGGCAAGTCGACGATCATCGCCCAGGATCGTGCGGGCTTCATCGTGAATCGTCTGCTGGTCCCGTACCTGCTCCAGGCCATCGCCCTGTTCGACACCGGCCAGGCCAGCCGCGAGGACATCGACAACGGCATGATGTTCGGCTGCGCCCACCCGATGGGCCCGCTGACGTTGTGCGACCTCATCGGTCTCGACACGATCAAGTCGGTCGCCGATGTGCTCTACGAAGAGTTCAAAGAGCCCACCTACGCTCCGCCACCGCTGCTCAAGCGCATGGTCGCCGGTGGCCTCCTCGGTCGTAAGACCGGCGCCGGCTTCTACGACTACGGGTAGTCCGCGTTCGGTGAACCCTCTACGGTCCCCACCGGCCAGTGGGTTGGGGGCAAAAATGAATCATGGTCGGCGGCCACCCCCCAGCAGCCACCGACCATGAGGATTGAGCCCCCGTCGAACTGAAACGACGATAGCCAGAATTTGGGAGATCCGCAGCCTTGCCAGTCATCGGACCCAAGCGGCGAGACGGCAACGCAGCAAAGGTGGACTACTAGCTGAGCTGCACTTGCCAGGACCCGAGAGCGCGGAGGGTTGGAACCAGCGTTTGCGAGCCTGCGAGCAAAGGCGGACTACTAGCTGACCAGGCGGTCGGCTTCGGTGGTCGCTGGGGTCAACCTGATGCGACGCGGCGTGGCCTCTTGGACCTTGCCCGAGTCGCCACACGACCAACACTCATCGGTAATGAAGCCGCGCCAGGTGACATCGCAGTCAGCACAAACCATGGTCGTTTGGCGTGGCTTCGCCTCAGCGGTCTCCGATGGCATGCGGGCCACAGTAGAGATGCACCCCAGGGCCACCGCGGATACCTGTTGATTTGTTGATAACTAAAAAATGTCGGCGGGATTGTAGGCCGCAGCCTGTGGATAACTCGTGGCAATCGCGTCAACACGTGCCACGACCGCTGCGGTCTGCTGTTGGGCCAATCCGGCCAATGCGAGCGGTTCGGCCATCAGCGAAGCCACCGCATCGACGTCGAGCGGGAACCGCTCGTCGCTGCCGAGACGCTCCGCGAGCCCGGTGCGAGCACCGTCGCTCTCGCGAATCTCGAGCGCCGACGCAACGGCGTGCTCTTTGATGAGCTCGTGTGCCTGTTCGCGACCGGCACCGGCCTTGACCGCTGCCATCAACATTCGAGTCGTCGCAACGAATGGCAAATATTGCGCCAACTCTCGATCGGCAACCGCAGGAAACGCTCCAAAGCCGTCGAGCACGGTCAGGAATGTTTCGAACAAACCGTCGAGCGCCAAGAACGCGTCGGGCAGTGCAACCCGACGAACGACCGAGCAACTGACGTCGCCCTCGTTCCACTGATTGCCGACGAGACCGCCGACCATGGCCAGATGGCCACGCAGAATCGCAACGAAGCCGTTGACCCGTTCACAAGATCGGGCGTTCATCTTGTGTGGCATTGCGGACGAGCCAACCTGGCCGTCGGCGAAGCCTTCGGTCACCAGGTTCTCGCCGGCCATCAAGCGAATCGTCGTGGCCAGCGAACTCGGTGCAGCTGCGAGCTGCACGAGTGCGCTCACGACGTCGAAGTCGAGCGAGCGGGGATAGACCTGGCCGACACTGTCGAGCGTGCGGGTGAAGCCGAGATGATCAGCGATGCGAAGTTCGAGCTGGGCAACCCGCTCACCGTCACCCTCGAACAGGTCGAGAAGGTCCTGCTGGGTGCCGACCGGGCCCTTCATGCCGCGCAAGGGATACATCGCCATGAGCGACTCGAGCCGTTCGAACGCCACGAGCATCTCTTGGGTGGCGTTCGCGAATCGCTTGCCGAGCGTCGTGACCTGCGCGGGCACGTTGTGCGAGCGGCCAACGACCGCCCGGTCTGCGAACTCGGTGGATCGCGTTGCAAGCTGGGCGAGCACAGCCACGGCACGGTCACGGACCAAGTGCAGTGACCGCAGGATCTGGAGCTGTTCGACGTTCTCGGTCAAGTCCCGAGACGTCATGCCCTTATGGATGTGCTCGTGACCTGCGAGTGCGCAGAACTCTTCGATGCGGGCCTTGACGTCGTGGCGCACAACTCGGTCACGAGCGTCGATCGACTCGATGTCGACCTGGTGAATGACCGCTTCGTAGGCCTCGATGGCTTCGGTGGGAATGTCGATGCCGAGCTCTTGCTGGGCGCGCATCATGGCGATCCACAGCTCGCGCTCAAGGACGACCTTGCCGGGACGCGACCAGATCTCGACCATCTCGGTGCTCGCGTAGCGAGCAGCCAAGACGTTCTCGAGTTCTGGTTTCGCGGCCGTCATGGCGTCGTGTTGAAGTGCACCACTTGCTTACGACCAGGTCCGACACCGATGATCGTGACCGGCACGCCGACCAGTTCTTCGATGGCCTCGACGTAGGCAATGGCCTCGGCGGGGAACTCGGAGCGGTCGGTGCAATTGCTCAGATCGGTGTTCCAGCCAGGCATCTCGCGATAGATGGCCTTGGCGTTGTGGAAGTCGGTCTGGTGATACGGCATCGCTTCGATCCGTTCACCGTCGATCTCGTAGGCCTCGCAGATCTTGACCGTGTCGAGTGCGTCGAGGATGTCGAGCTTCGTCAACGAGATCTCGGACAACGAGTTCACCCGGACGGCGTGACGCAGCATGACGGCGTCGATCCAACCCGTGCGGCGACGACGGCCGGTGTTCGTACCGAACTCGCGTCCGACATCAACGAGGTGGTCGCCGATCTCGTCAAAGAGCTCAGCGGGGAACGGGCCAGCACCGACACGTGTCGTGTACGCCTTGGCGATGCCGACGACGCGGTCGATGTGTCGTGGGCCGATACCGGCGCCCGTGCAGGCGCCGCCGGCAGTCGGGTTGCTCGACGTGACGAACGGGTAGGTGCCGTGGTCAAGGTCGAGGAAGGTCGCCTGTGCGCCTTCCATCAGGACGTTCTCACCGGCTTCGAGCGCGTTGTGCACGACGTCGATTGCATCGCCAATGTAGGGCTCAAGCCGAGGCGCGTACTCGCCGATGTAGGTGCTCACCAGATCGTCGATCTCGTACCCAAGCTTGTTGTAGACCTTGGCGAGCAGAGGGTTCGTCTGGTGCAGCACGACCTCGAGCTTGGCCCGAAAGATCGACTCGTCGAATAGATCCTGCATACGCAGGCCCACGCGAGATGCCTTGTCGGCATAGGCCGGGCCGATGCCACGCTTAGTGGTGCCGAGCTTGTTCTTGCCCAGATGGCGCTCGAACACGGCGTCGAGCATCTGATGGTAAGGCAGGATCAGGTGGGCATTGCCTGAAACGCGGAGACGAGAGCAGTCAATGCCTCGACTCTCGAGCATGTCGATCTCATTCAGCAGTACAAGTGGATCGACGACCACGCCGTTACCAATGACCGGCGTGATGTGCGGATAAAGCACACCACTCGGCATCAGCTGCAGCTTGAACGACTCGCCATTGACGACGAGTGTGTGGCCCGCATTGTGACCGCCCTGATATCGGACGACACATTGCATTTCTTCGGCAAGAAGGTCAGTGACCTTTCCCTTGCCTTCGTCTCCCCACTGGGTACCGACGACGACGGTCGCTGGCACGGCACGACTCTCTTTCAGTTGCTGCCGTTACCCGGCAATGCTATCGGCTGAGCGAGCGGTCCTTCGCTGAATTTGCAGAGGCCCAAAACGGGTCGAACCCGGGGCCGAAGCCCCGGGTTCGTTCCGAAAGTGTGTGCGATCAGAAGATCGCGGGCCTTACTGGATCAGGCGTCCTCGTTGCGGCGGCGAGCGCCGATCATGAGGGCACCACCAGCGCCCATGAGGGCGATGGCCAGCGTGGCCAGCAGGTTGGCGCTGCTACCGGTGAAGGCGAGCGGCTCTGCCGTGACAGGAGGTGCAGCAGGCTCTGGGGTCATTGCCGGAGCGTTGCTGAACGGACCTGGGTCTGGGAACTGGATGCACTGGCTAGCAGCCAGCACAACGCCGTTGTTGGCGACACAGCGACCGGTTGGGTCAACTGGGTTCTCGCCGCCACCTGGGTTGATGGTGAGTGGCGTTGGGTCGTTTTCACCAGGCTCGTTTGCGTTGCCGTCGCCATCAGCGTCGACCACGACACCGTCATCGGAGATGTCGGTGACAGTCGAGCCGTCAGGTGCGGTACCGGTCACGGTTGCGGTGTTGTTGTAGGTGGCTTCGTCAACCAGTGGCCAACCCTGGACCACGACGGTCCACACGGCCGTGCAGCTTTCGCCGGCGCCGAGGATGTGGCCAGGTGCACCAGCAACCGCTGCGGAACAACCGCTGGCTGCAGGCGTAGGACCAGAGACAACGGTCGCACCGGCGAAGGTGGCGGCGAAGTCATCAGCGAGCGTGATGCCGCTGAGGCTGGTCTCACCGAGGTTGGTGATGATGAAGCTGTAGGTCACCGACATGTCAGCACCGTCGAAGACGGGCTCACCAACGAGGTCCTTGGCCAGACCAATGGCCGGAGCCGGGGCTGGGATCGAGACCGGGGTCGGATCGTTTTCACCGTCTTCGTTGGCATTGCCATCGCCATCGGTGTCGGGGTTGATGCCATCGTCGCTGATGTCGAGCACCTGCGTGCCCTGCGGCGAGGTACCGGTCACCGTTGCGGTGTTGTTGTAGACCGTGCCAGGCACGAGACCACTCACCACGACGTCCCAGATCGCAACGCAGCTTGCGCCGGCAGCGAGGGTGTGACCAGGAGCAGCTGCAACTTCAGCGGAACAGGTTCCACCGTTCGGCGTTGGACCGCTCACGACGCTGGCACCAGCGAAGGTGGCGTCGAAGTTGTCCGTCAGAACGACGTTGCTGAGCGTGACATCACCGAGGTTCTCGATGACGAAGCTGTAGGTGACCGTGGTGTTGCCACCAACGGTGCTCGGGGTACCGACGACCGTCTTGGCCAAGCCGATTGCTGGGTTGTCGGCAACGAGGACACCGGCGTCGATGTCAACGTTGTTCTCGCCCGCACCAAGCGTGATCACTGCCGTACGGCCAGTGGCTGGGTCTGGGTCGGAGTCGTTGGTGCCGTCGCCAGCATTCTGCGTCGTGAAGGTGAGGTCACCTGGCAGGTTGAACTGCACGGTGTAGTCGCCTGGAGGCAGGTTGTCGATGACGTAAGCGCCAGAAGCGTCGGTGACCGTGTCGCCAACGGGCAAGCCGTTGGAGTCGAACACGACGACCTGCACACCCTGGACGCCGGGCTCGCCAGCATCTTGGATGCCGTTGCCGTTGGTGTCCTGGAAGACGACGTTCGAGATCGAGCCTGGGTCGTTGCTCACAGGAGCCTCGACACCGGCGTCAACCGTGTCGTTGTCCTCGCCAGCGGCGAGGGTGATCGTTCCGGTCACACCCGTTGCTGGGTTGACATCGCTGTCGAGTGCATCGTCGCCACCAGCGTCTTGCGTGGTGAAGCTCAGTGCGCCCGGCAGGTCGAATTCGACGGTGTAGTCACCGGCTGGCAGGTTGCCGACCGAGTAGGCACCGCTGGCATCGGTCACGTCGGTACCGACGATCGTGCCAGCAGCGTCACGGACGGTGACCACAACGTTGGCGACACCAGGTTCGCCAGCGTCTTGGACGCCATCGCCGTCTTCGTCGAGGAAGACCAGGTTCGAGATCGAACCGAGTTCAGGATCGACGACCGGCAGGATGCCTGCGTCAACGTCGACGTTGTCCTCGCCTGCGGCGAGCACGATTTCGGCGGTGATACCCGTTGCTGGGTTCGGATCGCTATCGAGTGCGTCGTCGCCACCAGCATCTTGTGCCGTGAACTCACGGCCACCTGGGACCGTGAATTCGACGGTGTAGGTGTCAGCTGGCAGGTCTTCGACGATGTACTCGCCGTTGGCGTCGGTGGTGGCGGTGGCCACAACTGCGCCGAGCGAGTTGCGGACCGTCACGGTCACACCGGCAACGCCGGGCTCGCCAGCGTCTTGGATGCCGTCACCGTTGGTGTCTTCGAAGACGAGGTTCGAAATCGAACCAAGCTCGACGACTGGGATCGGGAGCACACCGGCGTCAACGTCGATGTTGTTCTCGCCCGCTGCCAGTGGGATCACTGCGGTGCGGCCGGTTGCGTCGGGATCGCTGTCAACGGTGTCGTCAGCGCCAGCGTCCTGCGTGGTGAACTCGCGTCCGCCTGGCAGGTTGAACTGGACCGTGTAGTCACCGGCTGGCAGGTTGCCGACCAGGTACTCGCCGTTGGCGTCGGTCGTGTCGGTGCCAACGAGGCTTGCGCCGTCGAAGACCTGGACGAGGATGCCAGCAATGCCGGGCTCGCCAGCATCTTGGATGCCGTTCTCGTTGGTGTCTTCGAACACGAAGTTGGCAATCGAGCCAAGCTCCGGTGCGAACACGATGCCGGCGTCGATCGTCAGGTTCGAGTCATCCTCAGCGAGGGTGACTGGAGCCGTCTGACCAGCAGCGTTTGCATCGCTGTCTGCAGCGTCGTCGCCGCCAGCATCCTGCGAAGTGAAGGTGCCGGTGGTGGTGTTGATGAAGCTCACGGTGTAGGTGCCCGGAGGAAGATCCGTGACCAGGTACTCACCGTTGGCGTCGGTCGTGTCGGTGCCGATGACGGCGCCAGCTCCGTCGAGGACCTGGACAACGATGTTCTCGATGCCGGGCTCGCCCGCATCCTGAATGCCGTTGTTGTTCTGGTCTTCGAAGACGAAGTTGCCGAGTTCAGCAGTGCCTGGCTCGGTGACGAGACCAGCGTCGATCGTGAGATCGGTTTCGCCAGCAGCAACCGTGTAGACGGGGCTGAAGGCGAACTGGCCGCCGGTGGTGATGATGTCGGAGTCGGTGGCGTCGTCGCCAACGTCTTGGGTGGTGAAGCCGATGAAGCCGGTTGGGACGATGACGTTGGTCCGGTAGCTACCGGGGGTCACGTCGAGGGTCCACTGACCGTTGGCGTCGGTGGTGACGACGGTCGGCGATGAGCCCATCGGGATGTTGCCAGCAGCGTCGGTTTCCCAGACGTTGATGGTCACACCTTCGATGCCGGGCTCGCCCGCATCCTGGATGCCGTCACGGTTCAGGTCGTGCCAGACGAAGTTGCCGATGGTGGCGATGTCTGGTGGCGGCGGGTTGATACCCGCATCGACCGTGGTGATGTCCTCGGCCTGGCCGAGCGCAATGTTGTCGGTGATGCCCGTAGCTGGATCTGGATCCGAGTCAACGGTGTCATCGGCCCCAACGTTGGCGTCAACAAAGCCACGACCCGTTGGGTCGAGGAACTGGACGACGTAGTCGCCAGCAGCCAGGTTCGGGAAGATGTACTCGCCGTTCGCATCGGTCGTGGTGGTTGCGAGCTGGGTGACCGGGTTACCGGCACCGTCGCTGGACCACAGGTTGACCGTTACGCCCTGGATACCGGGCTCGCCCGCATCCTGGATGGCGTTGTCGTTGTCATCGATCCAGACGAAGTTCGAGATCGAGCCGAGTGCGATGAAGGGCTCGACACCAGCGTCGACGTCAACATTGTCTTCGCCCTGAGCGAGCGCAATGTTGTCGGTGATACCGGTAGCTGGATCTGGATCCGAGTCGAGGGTGTCATCGCCAACGTTCTGGCCAACGAGTTCACGGGCCGTCACGAACTGAACGACATAGTCGCCAGCAGGCAGGTTCGTGCGATGTTGCATGGCTTGTCTAAGTGCGGCCAGACGGCGCATAAATCGTGGATAGTTGATCAGCACATCAACGATGCCAATAACGGCCAGTTCGCGACAGTCAATACACAGCTCCATGCCGGCATCCTGTAGCTTGTCGGCACCCATACCAAAGCTGTCAAATTCAATGCCGCGCCGCTTTAGTTCATTCAAGGCGTGTGCGGCATGCATGTCACCCGAAGCTTCACCAGCAGAAATCATCAGTGTTGGACGCAGCGAAGTCATTGTGCAGGTTGGACTTGTTCCGGGGCGCGGGTGAACGACATGAATTCAGTTACTGCAGTACATTAGAAACCGTTTGGCAGACCCGATTAATATTGTCATCTGACATTTCCGGGTATATAGGAAGTGACAGACAGCGCTTGGCAATGGATTCTGCAACCGGGCTGGGCTGCATGCTCAGCATTTGTTCTGTAATCGCTGTTTGCTGGTGCAGTGGAATAGGGTAGTACACAGCTGATGCTATTTGCTGGTCTGCTAAGGCTTGTTTTAACTCATCGCGCTTATCACACAAGATAGTGAACTGATGAAACACCGAGGTTGCAGCCCCTTGTGCTTCCGGGGTAACAAGCAATGGAAGCTGAATATTCAAATGCTTTAGCTTGTCGCAATAGGCCGTCGCTACTCTCAATCGAGCCTGATTAAATTGATCGATATGCGGTAACTTTTGCCGCAAAATAGCAGCCTGTAGTTCATCAAGCCGACTGTTATAGCCAATAATTGAATGGTGGTATTGTTTTGCACTGCCATGGGCGCGCAACACGCGAAGCT
>CALDGN010000413.1 GCA_937942965.1 uncultured Acidimicrobiales bacterium
GCGAAGCGCTGCCGCGTCGATGCCGACGATGTGCGAGCGGCCGCCGAGCTGTTCGCCGCCGGACCTCGCGGTACGGCGGGAACGGGAACCGGCCCGAACATGGCACCGCACGGGACGCTGACAGAACACCTGGCGCTCACGCTCAACGTCATCTGCGGCCGAGTCATGCATGCGGGTGAGACGCTCGAGTCCGGCTACTTCCTGTTTCCCGGAGACACCCGCCGAGCCCAGGTCGTCGCTCCGTCGGATCCCATGCCCGGTGCCGAACATCGCATGGGGGCGCTCCGGGGTTTGCCGGGTGAGATGCTCAGCAACCGGCTCGCCGACGAGATCTTGATGCCAGGCGAGGGGCAGGTGCGGGCGCTGATCGTGTCCGGCGGCAATCCCGTCGTCGCCTTCCCCGACCATGCCAAGACGATCGAAGCGCTCGAGTCGCTCAACCTGCTGGTCGTCATCGACCCGCGCATGACGCCCACCGCCGAGCTCGCCGATGTCGTGATCGCACCTCGGCTCGAACTCGAACGGGCTGACGTTCCCCACATCCAGGACCGCCGCTTCCCCCGGCCCTATGTCAACCACACGCCCGCCGTGCTCGCAACCGACGATGACCTGATCACCGAGTGGGAAGTCTTCGCCGGGATCGCCGCCCGCAACGGCACGCCGATCGACCTGCCGGGCGGAAGCGTCGAACTCGACCGGGTCGCCGCAGCGCCGGACCCGTTGACCGACGAGGACCTGATCGACCTGGTGTACGGCACGGCCCGCATGCCCGTCGGCGAGATTCGGAGCAACCCGGGCACGATCCACGAGAACGATCCAGTGCGAGTCGTCGAGGCGGATCCTGATGCTGCGGGACGGTTCGCCGTTGCACCAAACGACGTTGTGGCCGAGCTTGTCGAGGTCTTCGCCGAGTCGTCGGGCGCGAGCCTGCTCGGTCTTGACGGCGATGCGTGGCCGTTCCGACTCGTGAGCCGACGGATGAAACACGTGCTGAACTCGCTCGGGCGCGAGCTCGCTCCGCTGGCCGCAAAGGGCACCACGAATCCGCTCTACGTGCATCCCGACGATCTCGCCGAGCTCGGCGTCAAGCCCGACTCGCTGATAGAAGTCGCCTCGCCGTTCGGTCAGGTCGTCGGCGTGGCAGCATCGGCGCCCGAGATGAAGCGCGGCGTCGTCGCGATGTCGCACGCCTGGGGTGGTCTGTCGGCGACCGACGACAAGGTCCGCAACGAAGGCTCGCCCACGAACCGTCTGATCAGCACCGACGTCGGCTACGACCCGATCACCGGCATGGCCGTACAGTCGGCGATTCCCGTCAAGCTCGCCGCGATCGAAGGAACTGCATGAGCCACGACCACGCCCGCATCTCCACGCCAGAAGAGCGCGAGCTGCTGCTTCCATTCGTCGACGACGTGCATGCCTTTCTTCGTACCGTGCTCGCCGGCATCGACGGCCCGATCGTCGAGGTCGGAGCGGGCGACGGCGTCATGGCCGAGCGACTCCGCAACGACGGGTTCAACATCGTGGCCATCGACTCGAGCGAGGCGACAGCCGCAGCTGCCCGGGAACAAGGCCGTGACGTGATCCACGCCGACTGGCGTTCATGGGACGGCGGAGGCAATGCGCCGTTTGCGGCGGTCGTCTTCACCCGCTCGCTCCATCACATCGATCCGATCGACCACGCGATGGATCAGATCGTCAAGCTCGCGCCCGGTGGCCTCGTGGTCGCCGACGAACACGGCTACGAGCTACTCGACGCGGCGGGCGCCCAGATGCTGTTCGACGCATGGTCGCTCGTCGCTGCCGCTGGCATGAGCGACAAAGACGCAGTCGCGGTTGCCGACCCGGTCTTCGCCTGGGAACACCGCATGGAAGTCGAACACGAGATCACGCCCGGCCATCGGCTGCTGTCGGCCATCAGCGAAATCGCCGATATCGAACAGCAAGGCAACGGACGCTTCGTGTCCCGCATGCTCACGCACGCACTCGACCCAACGCACCCCCGGGCGGCCGACGTGCGCGACCTGGTAATCGCGATCGAAGACAGCCGCATCGCTGCGGGGCTCTTGCCTGCAGCCGGGCTTCGCTTCGTCGCCCGAGTTCGCTAGTCGGCGACGATCGCGGGCGTCTCGACGAGCATCCGGGTTGCGGCCAGGTACGAAACTGACGCCAGTGCGATCGCAACGAACACCAAGCTCCAGTGGTTCGTCGCCAACCATCCAGCGACCGCATAGAGGCCGCCGACGGCGACCGAACCAACGGCAGCGGACTGGGTGAAGCGGCGCCGTGGCATGTCGACAACGCCAGCGCCGATCGATACCGACTCGCTCAGCACGGGTAGGCCCCGGGTTGCCGCGATCAGCAGCGGCCGAAGCGGCTTGCTTTCGACGTCGCGAAATGCCGGCACCATGCGGCCGAGCCAGTGCCCGGCGAGCGCAGCCAGCAACAGGCCGACGCCGTTCACGGCCCACCCGGCAATCGGCCCCAGGAGCGCGCCGGTGCCGAGCATCAGAATGGTCGACGGGATCGGAAGCACCGTGTCGCCGACCAGCAGCGCGATGACGATGACGGCTGCAGCGACGCTCGACTCGGGCACCCAGGTGGTCACGCGTTCCTCGTCCCACCCGATGAGCTGCGCAGTCAAGAAGACCGCGATCACGACGCCGACGACGGCCGACAGGATCAGCGCGAGGCGCGCCCTCGGGGCAACTGCGGCGAGCATCAACAGATGCCCTCTGGCTCATTGCCCGAGGCGGCTGCAGTGGCCCGCATCGCTTTTCGGCACCACGCCTGGAGCAGCGTGCGCTTGGTGTCGGACAGATCCCGGGTCGGCGGCATGTACCGCACCGACTTCCAGTACTCCTTCGAAACGGCCTTGAGCACATACGGAGCGAAGCGGATCATCGCTTGCTGGTCGCCGAGGTCGATCTTGTTCTTCATCGTGGGGAAGAGCAGGTCGTAGGTGCGTAGGACCTCGTCGTAGACAAAGGCCCAGGTCAGCGAGTCATTGCCGACCGGCCCGTCGTCGGTCAGGTCGTAGTAGCCCGAATAGTCGTAGTTCGGCAGAATCCGCACGCTGATTGCAGGCGCCCAGGTAACCGGGAACGCCGGCGGGTACGCGAACTCGGCATAGCCAAGCGGCGGAAACTCGTTGGCCGCCGGGTTCGTCTCGCCATCGACCCGAAACGTCAGCAGTCGAGCTCCGGGTTCCGCGGTATCCACGTTGATCGGCTCGTGCGGCGCGATCGATTCGCGTTTCACCGCATCGCCAGGAGCTTGAATGGGTGCACTGCGGTACTGCCACATGTTGATCGGAGGACACTCCGCTGCGGTCAGCTCGGCGCCTCGATGGAACACCCGGACGAAGATCGGCTCCTCGTCACCCTGGCAAACGAAGCGATCGTCAGGCCCGTCCTGCTCGCAATAGGCGGTCAGGTGATCGGTGACGATGTAGTAGTCGACCTCGTCGAGCACCGTGCCCTGCTCAGCGCCGATCAGGGCAAGTCGTCCTCCGTTGTCGAGGAGCGTTCGCGCCTCGGTCGCCGCGGCGAGATCGAAGTCGAAGATCCAGCCGACGTGGTTGCCCGCGGTGACATCGCGATAGTCGACCTGGCCAATCTCGGCGAGCTCATCGCCGAGGCGCGCCATCAGAACAACCGGGCCGAAGTCGAACTTGGGGTTGGCCCGGGTCAACGGGTCCAGCTGCTCAGGGAACGAGCCGGAGAAGTCGACCGACAAACGATCACCATCGCGAGACGCCGTGGCTGGCGCGAGCGCCAGATGCCCACTGCCGTTGTTGCGTTTCATCGGTGCGGTATCGATGTTCGTCTTGCGGCTGATGAGTTGACGGCCAGGCGGCATCGCGATCGGTTCACCCTTGTGCCACGGGGCAAGCGTGCCGACGATCTGCATCGTCTTCGGATTCGTCTTGCGGTTCCGGTAGTGGTCGACAAGGACATCATCGAGGGTGACGCCATCTGGCAGCGCGTGCGCATCCATCGTCGGTGGCAGCAGCGGAAGGTAGATGTAGCTCCGCATGACGACGCCATCGGCGCCTTCGAAGCCCGGTAGGTCGATCGAGCCTCCGTCCATCGGCGTGATCACCTGATGGATGCACGTACCGGCCCCATCGTCAGCCACGGCATTCGCGTTGCGGAAGAAGTTGATCCAGAGCCCGGAGCCCTTGCTCGTGTCGACTCCCTCGATCCACGTCTTCTCGGCGCCCTTGAGCGAGAGGTTGTCGACGAAGAACTGCGTCGCCGGGGGCGAACCCTCGGGGTTGATATCGGTGATGTTGCCGTAGAAGTCGAGCGTCGCACCGAGAACCTTGCCGAGTGCATCGTCGCTCGGCTCCGTGAGCAGCTCGCCGGGCGACGGTTGCACGCCGACGACCTTGATGTTCACCGGCGTCGAGCTCATGTCGCCGTAGTAGTTCCACTCGGCGGGGATCGTGGTGCCCGGCTTGCCCGACGGTGTGTCGAAGACCCGTGGCGCCTGAATCCACTCGACGTAGGTCGCATCGTCCATACCCCATCGGAGCGCTGAGGCAGAGCGCGTGTCCATGAGGCCCATGGCGTGTTGCGCATAGCGCGGTCCGAACGCGGACGGCATCAGTCGTTGCGTCAATCCAGGCTGGGCGTAGTCGTCGTTGTTTGCGGTGCCCGGATTCAAGCGCAGCTCGCCCGCAAAGTTGATGCGGGGATAGTCGAAGATGCTCATGCATCGCTCCCTGCGCCTGCGGCGATCGGCTTCGACCGCAGCGGATGGCCAGGCTCACTGACGCCGGACAGGTACGCATCCCAAAGCTCGAGAATGCGACGTTTGCCGGCCGAGACCGTGCGAGTCGGCGGCATGTAGGAAGCGGTGTCGAAGACCGCGGGATCCGTGACGGCGAGTATTCGACCGCGCCACGCCTGGAACTTCTGCGGAGTCCCGATGAAGTCCATGACGGGGTACATCAGATGGAACGTCTTGTAGACCTGGTCGAACACCCACGTGTTGACGGTGTCGATGTCGGGACCTGTCGCAAGGAGCGATTCGAACTTGGTGACCAAGGCGCTGTCGAACGGCAGCACCTTGACGGCCGCGTACCCGATCGCGGTCGTCAAGATGGTTGGGTTGCCAGGAAACGCGGCAGGCGCCGAGGCGACGCCGGTTACCGGGCTGGTCGGCGAGAGGCCCGAGCCTTTGACGAGTTCGGTCGCGACGGGGAAGAAGAACAACATCGGCAAGACACCCTGCGCCGCGGCATCGGTGCCTCGAAGGCCGATCGTCACCGCGCCGGCCGTCGCGTCGACAACCGTGTCGTTGTCGATATCGATCCAGCCCGTCGGCGATTGGTAGCTCACGATCAGCTGGGCTTTGTCGCCACTCAACCCGGCGAAGTTCTCGCTGTACTGGCCGACAACGAGCCCGATCTGATCCGCTGGTGCGGCACCGCGCATGGTCACGTCGATGACGAACTGGGTCGTCGGCTCAGTCACTCCGGCCGGCGACTCCTCGACGTAGAGGCCACGAGTCTGCGTCTGGGCGTACAGCTCGTTCTCGGCCAGCACGGTCGCCCGCGTCGATGCCCACGTCGACGGATCGCCTGCGCCGACCGTGAAGTTGCTGGCCGTGATGACCAACGGATTGGCATCGAAGTCTTCGACGCTCAATGGAGCGCCTTCGATCGGGTCGAAGAGCGAGGTGTCGATGTCGACCATGCCGGCCGTGCGCTTGTAGGCATCGAGGAAGTCGCCCGAATCTTCGACGAGCGTCGCCAGCTTGTGATGAACCCCGCCGAGTTCGATGCCGAGGTCGATGGCGCCGAACGGTGCGAAGTCGCCGGCGCTGGTGAGCTCGGGGATCGCAGAGCCGAGGTCGACGGCGATCCGATCGAAGCTCTCGGTCCGCTCGACCATCGCCATACCGAACGGAACGGGTCCGTTCGTCGGGCAGTCATAACGCGGTTGTGCTGGCTCGGGCGTCGGCCCGGACTTCGGTTGGTAGGGCAGCTTCGTGAGCATGAGCGCCCGGCCGCCAGGCACCGTGGTGAATGCACT
>CALDGN010000414.1 GCA_937942965.1 uncultured Acidimicrobiales bacterium
GGTGACAGAACTCGGCGAACCCTGGCTTCGGTCCAGTGTAGGCGATGTCGTCGACGGTGCCGACCTCGGGGCCCTCGTTGTCGACGGTCGCGATGCGACGGAACAGGTATGCATCGTCGCGATTCTCGACCAGCGTCGCGGCGAGCTTGGCGGCACCTCGCACGGTGATGTCCCACTGCCCCGGCGCTTCGGGGATGTTCTCCAGGTGGTCGTACCGGGACAGCACAGTCGCGGTGGACTTAGCGCCCCACCCCTTGAGGCCAGGGAAGCCATCGGCGGTGTCACCAACGAGTGCGAGGTAGTCCGGGATCGAGGCCGGCTTCACGCCGAACTTCTCGATGACGCCGGCTTCGTCGATCAGCAGCCGCTTGCGTCGATCGAACTGCACGACCTTGCCGTCGGCGGTGACGCACTGAGCCAGGTCCTTGTCGGGCGTGCAAATGAACACGCGCTCGACGCGGGGATCCGCGGCGGCCATCGTCGCACCGGCAGCGAGACCGTCGTCGGCCTCGAACTCGATCATCGGCCACACCTTGAACCCGGCCAGCTCCAGGCCCTCTTCGACCAGCTCGAACTGGGCGAACAGTTCTGGCGGAACTCCCGAGCCGTCCTTGTAGCCGTCATAGAGATCGTTGCGCCACGACTCTATCACGTGATCGGTCGCGACGGCGATGTGGGTGACCCCGTCGTTGACCATCGACAGCATCGATCGGATGACGCCTTCGGTCGCACCAACTTCGAGCCCGTCGGTGCTCAGACGCTCGGGGCGCCCAGGGGCGAAGTGGTAGCGGAACAGTTCGTATGTGCCGTCGATGAGATGGACCTGCATCGCTCGGTTCCTCCGGTCGGGAATGGGATCGGTAGCCTTGCAGGATTGATCGGTGCCGTCCACAGAAGGTCTACTTCGGCTCATGACACTCACCCCCGACGAGATTGCCAAGCGCGGCTTCACGCCGAGCGCGGACGGCTATCACCAGGGCGAGGTGCGTGAGTTCCTGGCCCGGATCGCCGCCCAGCATCGAGCGATGGCTGCGTCGTTGCCCGAAGGCGGCCCCCAGGTCACCGAACTCATGCTGGCCGTGAGCAACCACGAGTCCCGCCTGCACCAGCTCGAGGCCCGGTTACACACCGCCCTCGAACAGCTCGAAGAGGCGACGCGCTCGCTGCAGACCACTCAAGACCGCGCATCACAGCAGCTCGCTACAGCCCGCAAGGTCACGAACGACCAGCGCACGATGCTTGAACAGCTGACCCCCGCTGCCACAGCGGCCGCGGCCTCGGTCCCGGCCCAGGCTGCATCGACTGCCCCGGCCCCGACCCCGACGGCTTCTGCCCCCGCTGCACCCGCCAGCCCGAAACCAGCAACACCGACACCTCAGCCAGAACCAGCGCGCATCGCTCCGGCGGCGACCGCGCCGAGCTCGACCGCGCCGCTGACCAAGCCACCCGTCGACCGACGGCCCGACCGTCCGACAATGGCACCGCCGACGCCCGTGCCGACGACGCCGCCCGCCCCGACCCCGCCACGCACAAGCGCTCCCGATGCCCCGAGCCGGGCTGCAGCACATCTCACGGCCCCGGCGGCGAACCCAACCCAACCGAGCGCCGGCGGATCACTTCCCGACGGTGTTGTTGGACAACGAGTTCTGCGGACCGAGCCGGTCGGGTCGACAAGCCCGTCGACCCCGAACGCGCAGCGAGCTGCCGCCGACGAAGCAGCGAACGTCGCGCCACCAGCGCTTCCGACCGAGGACTTGCCACAACCGAGCGTGCCCGTCACCTCGATCTCGCCCGCGGCCGCCACCCCTGAGCCAGCGCCCGAGCCGTTGCCGTCACCAGAAGCGGTGCTGGCTGACTTCGACCGCAAACCCCTGATCGCTGACAACGCAAATGACCTGCTCGACGGCGTCCTCGACGACGTCATGGGCACCATCACAGAAAGACCAGACGCATGACTGCAACCGTTCTCGCCTCGGGAGCACGCACACCGATCGGCCGACTCTCTGGCGGGCTCGCCAGCATGAGCGGAGCGGAACTCGGCGGCAAAGCCATCGCCGGCGCACTCGAGCGTGCGGGCATCACGGGCGACCAGGTGGACTACGTGATCATGGGCCAGGTCCTCCAGGCAGGCGCCGGCCAGATCACCGCACGCCAGGCTGCGAATCACGCCGGCATCCCGTTGGGCGTGCCTGCGACCACGATCAACAAGGTCTGCCTGTCCGGCATGAACGCCATCTACTTGGCGTGGCGCATGATCATGGCTGGCGACGCCGACATCGTCATCGCCGGTGGCATGGAGTCCATGACCAACGCCCCGCACCTGCTCACCGGCACTCGCTCCGGTTGGAAGCTTGGCGACTCGGCCGCGGTCGATTCGCTGAACTACGACGGACTGTTCTGCTCGCTCGAGCATGAGCTCATGGGCACCGCAACCGACCGGTACTTGGCCAGCACGAACTTCGACCGCACGATGCAAGACGAGATCGCCGAGGCCTCGCACGCTCGTGCCGCCGCCGCACAGAAGAATGGCACCCTCGCTGAAGAGATCGTCACGGTGGGTGTGCCCCAGCGCCGGGGCGATGACATCGAAGTTGCCGACGACGAGGGCATTCGCGCCAACACGACGATGGAATCACTTGGTCGCCTGCGTCCGGCGTTCACCGAGTCGGGGAACATCACCGCGGGCAACGCATCGCAGATCAGCGACGGCGCATCGGCGACGGTCGTCATGAGCGCCGCGAAGGCAGCTGAACTCGGCATCGATCCGATGGCCGAACTCGTGAGCTACGGCCAGGTCGCCGGCCCCGATTGCTCGCTGCTCACGCAGCCGTCGAACGCGATCCGCGCTGCGCTCGCCAACACAGACGAGGTCAGCCAGAGCGACCTCTCCCTCTACGAGATCAACGAAGCGTTCGCAGCAGTGGCTGCAGCTTCGATCGATGACCTCGGCATCTCGTTCGACGACGTCAATGTGAACGGCGGAGCCGTGGCGCTCGGCCATCCGATCGGGGCCTCCGGCAACCGCCTCGTGCTGACGCTGGCGCACGAGCTTCGCCGTCGTGGCGGCGGTGTCGCTGCAGCTGCCTTGTGCGGTGGCGGCGGCCAGGGCGATGCCCTGATCATCCGCATCTGACCGTGATCACGCCGATCTGACACGGCGCCGCAACATGTCTTTGGCTTCTTTCCAAAGCGCCTTGACATTCGCGTTACAAACTGTAATCTGTCCGTAACAACGGGTGGAGGGGGCTTTCCCCTTTACCTACCCGTGTCTGGGTGCCGTCTCTCTGTCTCTGCCCGTGCCTGAGAGGTGGCACCCAGATTACGTTTTGGCGGTCCGCAGAGCAGCCCGAGCGAAGCGAAGCTGCGATTGCGTGGTAGCCGTCCGCAGAGCAGCCCGAGCGAAGCGAAGCTGCGATTGCGTGGTAGTTCAGCCGTCGGTGATGAGGCGGCGCCCGGTGAGGGCTCGACCGAGCGTGATCTCGTCGGCATACTCGAGATCGCTGCCGACGGGAAGACCGCTCGCCAGCCGGGTGACCGTGAGTTCCGGCGTGGGCGAGAGAAGCCGTGCAAGGTACATAGCGGTCGCTTCGCCCTCGATCGTCGGGTTCGTGCAGACGATGACTTCGGTGATCTGCTGCTCAGTGATCCGTCGCATCAGCTCGGCAATGCGGAGCTGCTCGGGGCCAATGCCCTCGATCGGATTGATGCAGCCTTGGAGCACGTGATAGCGACCGTTGAATTCGCCGGTGCGTTCGACCGCCGAGATGTCTCGGGCATCTTCGACGACGCACAGGGTCGCGCCCTCGCGTTGATCATCGGCGCAGATGTTGCACTCGGCTGATTCGGCCAGGTTGAAGCAGGTCTCACAGAAGCGGACGCGGCGCTTGGCTTCGACGATCGCGTTCGCGAGGCGTTCGGCCTCGGTCGTCGGGATACGCAGAAGGTGAAAGGTGATGCGCTGTGCCGACTTTGGTCCGATGCCCGGAAGCCGGCCGAACTCGTCGATGAGGTCCTGGATGGGGCCGCTGTACACGCCGTTCAGTCGCCGCCGCCGAGTAGCCCGCCGAGGTCGAGACCGCCGAGGTCCATGCCACCAAGGTCAGGGCCCTCGACGAGATTCGCGGCGTTGGCGACGGCATCGTTGAGCGCGGCGAGCACGAGGTCTTCGAGCATCTCAACATCGTCGGGGTCAACTGCGCTGGGCTGGATCTTGACAGAAACGAACTCGCCGCCACCCGTCATACGGATCGTGACGGCACCGCCGCCAGCGACGCCTTCGACCTCGGTCGATGCAGCTTCGGCCTGCTGGGCCATGAGCTGTTGACTCATCGCTTGGGCCTGCTGCAGCAGTGCGTTCATGTCGGGCATACCACTGTCGGACATGGCTCAATCATCCTTCATTTCGCGGCGCATCTCGTTCATTTCGAGCGCCGTGTTTATGCGTACGGGTCGGGATTCTGCGATGCCGGATCTTCCAGCAACTTGGAGCCCTCGAAGGTCGCCAACACCATGTCTACGCCAGACGCGGGCCCCGCATCGCCGGCATCGGTGAGGGCGTCGAGATCGACGACTTCCTCTTCCTCGACCGGAGGCGGGTCGTTGGTAGACGGTCCGACGTCGGCCGGTTGGGTGGCGAAGATGTCAGGCTCTGGTTCGGAGATGTCAACGACGAGCTTGAGCGGAATCGGTCCGCCGAAGTGTGCAGCCAGTGCATCGTCGACCTCGGACCGGACCTCTTCGCAGCGGTCGCGGTGGACCGGATTCGGCAGGCCGAAGATCGTTGTTGCGCCGTCATCGTCAAGCCACTTGCCAGCGCTGAAGCGTGATCGCACTCGGCCGGACATCGTTTCGAGGAGGCCGCTCCATGCGGCTTCGATGTCGCCCCGGCCGGGAAGAGAACTGGCAGCCGCTGGTGCGGGCGCGGGCTCGGCTGGCGCAGAAGCGGGTGGCGCAACCTCAGCTGGTGCGGGAGCGGGAGCCGCAGGTGGCGCCTCCGCTTCTGGGGGCAGGGCTTCTGGGGGTAGGGCTTCTGGGGGTAGGGCTTCTGCGGGTGCTGCTTCTGGGGGCAGGTTCGGTACGGGCCGCTCTGCGGGAGCGGTTTCGGCAGGACCAGCCTCGGCGGGCGCCGGCGCTGGGGCTGCTGGTTCGGTTGGAGCGTTGGCCGCGGGAGTTGCGTGCAGCGGCACAACCTCGGCCAAGCCCTGCTCGGCTGGCGCCTGCTCGACTGGTGCTTGGGCTGCGGGCGGTTGCTCGACGGGCTGCGCAGGCGGCGGCGTCTCGGCAGCGGGTGGCGGCTGCGGGGCTGCCGCGGGTTGCTCGGCAGGCGCTTCTTGGCCAGCTGCCTGCGCAGAGGGTTCGCCAGCCTCTGGGGCACCGGTTTCCGCGGCGGCTCGTCGCTGACGGCGTCGGTCGGCCAGCGTCTGTGGTTCACCAGCCGGCGGCTCGGCGGCAGCGGGCGCCTCGCCCGCACCTTGGTCAGGCGCTGCGGCGGGCGGTGGCGATGCGGCCTGCGATCCCCCGCCACGAGCTGCGGCTTGTTCGGCCAGCAGTGCTCGAGCGATGTCTGCGCCACGCTTGCCTCCCGATGCGGGAGCGGGCGGAGCTGCGGCGGGAGCGGGCGCAGAAGCAGCGTCTTCGAAGTCGTCGTGGCCAGGCGCAGCCTGAGCTGGGGCGGCTGCGGGCTCTGGGGCAGCGGGTGGGGCTTGTTGAGCCGGAACGGGATCAGCGGGCGGCGCGGTGGCAGGAACGGGGGCCGAAGCAGCGGCTGCGTGGGGCGCACCAGCCTCGAGTGCTTCGATGCGTTCCAGGAGAGCCTCAGGAGTTACGTCGAGATCCGCTCGAGCGAGCCGCATGACGGCGACCTCGAGGTCGATGCGCGGGTCGGGCGCGTGACGCATCTCGATCGTGGCCGTGCCAAGGACTTCGATTGCCCGAGTTACACGACCGGGTGACATGTTCGCCGCGACGGCTTCGGCTCGCGCCCGCTCAGCATCAGGAAGGTGGACGAGGTCGGCGCGCATCGTTGCCAAGAAAACGCCGCGAAGCTCGGACAACAGGGCGCCAGCGATCGTCGCTGGATCGCGGCCGGCCTGCATCGCACCGTCGATCGCGTCGAGAGCAGCACCACCGTCGCGTGTGACGAGCGCGTCGAACAGCGCGTCGAGATGCTCGCCACCGCGAGGAGCCCCGCCAGCGGCGACAACCTGGTCGAGCGCGGACAAGGTGTCACGGGCCGAACCGCCGCCGGCACGGATGACATAGGCACGATCGTCGTCAGCGATCTCGATGCCGGCATCGGCGACGATGTGGTCGACGAGGCCGCCGACCTCGGTCTGGTTGAGCAGCGAGAACTCAAGATGCTGGGTGCGAGAACGAATCGTCGGCACGACCTTGTTCGGCTCGGTAGTGCACAGCACGAACACGACATGCGGCGGCGGCTCTTCGAGCGTTTTGAGCAGCGCGTTCTCGGCGCCGGACGAGAGCATGTGGACTTCGTCGAGGATGTAGACCTTGGTGCGACCGGGCGAGCCAAGTGCGACCTTGCCGATGAGATCTCGCATGGCGTCGACGCCGTTGTTCGATGCGGCATCGAGTTCGTGCAGGTCGTAGCTGCTATTTGTGTTGAACGATTCGCACGAGTCGCACTCGTTGCACGGCTCGCCCCCTTGGAGATTGGTGCAGTTCAGCGCCTTGGCGAGGATGCGAGCAGACGTCGTCTTACCCGTACCGCGCGGGCCACTAAAGAGGTATGCGTGGCCGACTCGGTCGCCTTCAATCGCATTGATCAGTGCAGCCTTGACGTGGTCCTGCCCGAAGAATGCGTCTTCGAAGGTCGACGGTCGATATCGCCGGTACAGGGCTTCGTACGCCATCGATGCGAGCCTAACTGGCCTCTGCGACATGCGCTTCTCTGACACGGGCCAACCCCCGAATCGGTGGTCTCGGCACTCGCCACGTAACCTCGGCGACGTGGACATGGAACGACTGAACAAGACCGGTGTCTGGCTCTTCGCCGACACGCTGACCGCTCCCGAGAGCGCCGAGATGGCTGCTCGTATCGAGGCCTTGGGCTATTCGGTGTTGTGGATCCCCGACACGATCGGTCGCGATCCATTCGTCAGCTCCGCGACGATGCTCGCAGCGACCAGCGAGCTGATCTTGGCAACCGGCATCGCCAACATCTGGGTTCGTCACCCCGGCACCATGAAGCAGGGCGCAATGAGCCTGGCCGAAGCGTCGGGCAACCGGTTCTTGCTGGGCATCGGCGTCAGCCATCAGCCGATGGTCGAACTCGTACGGGGCATGGACTACACCAAGCCGCTCTCGGCCATGAAAGAGTACCTGGCCGCAATGGAAGCATCGCCATGGCGTGCCGTGCCCGCCGAAATGCCGCCAGTCGTGATCGCGGCGCTCGGCCCGAAGATGCTCGAGCTCTCTCGCGATGCTTCCGCCGGCGCCCATCCGTATTGGACGACGCCCGAGCACACTGCGATGTCTCGCGACATTCTCGGCGACGGACCGTTGTTGTGCGTCGAGCAAAAGGTCTGCCTGACCACCGACCCGGCCGAGGGCCGAGCCAAGGGCGCCGAGCAGCTTGCGATCTACAAGGGCCTGCCGAACTATCGCAACAACTGGAAGCGCCTGGGCTTCACCGAAGAGCAGATCGAGAATGACGAGCCCGCGTTCGTCGACGCAGTCTTCGCCTGGGGTGACGCGGACGCGCTACGAGCCCGTGTGCAAGCGCACTACGACGCAGGTGCGACTCACGTCTGTGTGCAGCCGATCCATCCGACTGCGGAGCGCGGTGCGTTGGATTGGGACTGTCTCGAGGCGCTCGCCCCGACGAGCTGACCAATCGAGCTAACCGATCGAGCTGAGCGGCAGCCGGGCTCGCACCCGGCCGCGCTCACGTTGGAAAATCAGCTACTGGCGCCGCTCGCTGCGGGGCCAGCCCACGGTTCGTTCGGTGAGGCCTCGAGCACCAGGTCACGCCCAGCGTCGTTGAAGAAGATCGGGTTCGACTTCTGCGTCAGGTCATGGGTGAACAGCTGCATCGCAGAGTTCGTGCGAATGGCATTGATGTTCCACGCAGCACAGCTGCCTTCCCACAGGAGGGTGACCTCGCTGTCGGCGCTAATGCCCGTGTGGCCAGCGAAGTCCTGAGCGAAGTTGAAGTCATCCTGGCAACCAGCACCGATGACCTGGACAGTTTCTTTGTTGTCTCGAGCGAACTGCTCGACGTCAGCGCCGTGGCGCCGACAGGTCGGTCAATGGGGCGCCCAGTACCAGACGAGCACCGCTCGGTCTCCGGTCACGACCTCGGACAACGAGGTGATCTCGCCGCTACTGACGTCGAGCATCTCGGTCTGCGAAATGTCGCCACTCGTAACGATCTCAGCCTGGTTTGCCTCAGCTTCTTCGACAACGGCCGGGTCAGCGACCGTGCCTCCGCTGCATGCCGTGGCGAACAACGCCAAAGTGGCAACGATGAGCAGAAGACGGCTCGCCGTCTTGCGTTCACGGTGTGTCACGAAATCAGTCTCCGGGTTGGGGATCACGGGGAAACCCGTCAATGCCGCGAAGCTATTCCGCATCCCGCGAGATTTTCCCGCGGGTCGGGCAGGTGTCATCGAGCCGCAACCTTGCGGCTCAACCAGCCCGTTTCGAAAACGAAAAGACCCGGGCTCGAAAGTGACGACCAGGCGATCTGCGGCACACACCAGGCTTTGCTGAGAGCTGCTCCGTTCCCGGCCTGACTCGGTTCACAAACTGCTGTTGCACAGGACCCGGCCGTCACATTCCAACCCGGGTGAGGACACGATAGCGTGAGGACTTCCATCCTGCGTATCGCATGATTCGCAGGGTCTGGAGGAGTGCGAGAGCGGCCGAATCGGCACGCTTGGAAAGCGTGTGTGGGGAAACTCACCGTGGGTTCGAATCCCACCTCCTCCGCCAATGTCCTGCTCCAGGACATATGCAACGGCTGAACCTACGGTGTGCGGTCAGCCGTTGTTGTTGTTTTGGGGTTGGTAGTCGCGTTCTGGCGCCCCGTTCCAGGGCAGCCAGAGCCGCTTGGGGATCT
>CALDGN010000415.1 GCA_937942965.1 uncultured Acidimicrobiales bacterium
GAGTCCGGTGTTGCAGAAGCCCCTCGAACTCGGCGCCGATGTCGTCGTGTACTCGGCGACGAAACACATCGACGGACAGGGCCGGGTTCTCGGTGGAGCGATCCTCGGCACCGAGGCGTACAAGGCCGACTACCTCATGCCATTCACCCGCCACACGGGTCCGAGCCTGAGCCCGTTCAATGCGTGGACGCTCGCAAAGGGTCTCGAGACCTTGCGCCTGCGTGTCGATGCTGCGGCCCGAAGCGCCCTCGACCTCGCCGCTCGGTTGCAGGAGCATCCAGGTATCTCAAACGTCGGCTATCCCCATCTGCCTAGCCACCCGCAGTACGACTTGGCCAAGCAGCAGATGTCAGCCGGCGGCACCGTGTTGACCGTCGATGTCGGCGACAAAGCCTCGGCGTTTGCCTTCATGGATCGACTGTCGTTGTTCGACATCTCGAACAACGTCGGTGACTCGAAGAGCCTGGCGACCCATCCGGCGACAACGACGCACCGGCGCATCGGCCCTGATGCCCGCGCCACCGTCGGCATCGGTGATGGCATGGTCCGCTTGTCGGTCGGTCTCGAAGACACCGAAGACCTTTGGGACGACCTCGCCCAGGCCCTTACCTAGACAAGCGAACAGTCGTCGCGGCTTCGTGTCTCGGCCGGCATCGCGACTACCTTTCGAGGCGTGAGCGAGGGGCCAGTCATCACCGATGAGCAGGTCGCGCAGTACCAGCGCGACGGTGCGATCGCCGTCCGCGGCGTCGTCTCAAGCGAATGGCGCGAGCGCCTCAGCGCCGCCATCGAACGAGACATCGCGAACCCAGGGCCGTTCGACCACAGCTACGACGTCGAGGGTGGCCACTTCCACGGCAACTTGCGCGTGTGGCAAAACGACGCTGACTTCGGCGCGTTCTGTCTTGAAGGTCCCGGGGTCGACATCGCTCGACGCTGCATCGGAGCGACGCGACTGAACCTGCTCTACGACCAGCTGTTTGTGAAAGAAGCGGGCGCGAACCATCCGACCCGATGGCACAACGATCAGCCGTACTGGCCCGTCAGTGGCCGCGATGTCATCTCGATCTGGGTCGCTCTGGACTCCACGAATGCGGCGAACGGTCGACTCGAGTTCGTCCGCGGCTCGCACGAGTGGGATCGCTGGTTCCAGCCCGAATCCTTCGGACCGAACAACGGCGCGAGCGCCTACGCCCGCAATCCCGACTACGAGGCCATCCCCGACATCGAGGCAGACCGCGACGCCTACGACATCATCAGCTGGGATCTCGAGCCAGGAGATGTCTACGTCTTTAGTGCCATGACGCTGCACTATGCGGCTGGCAACGCGACCGCAGATCGTCGCCGTCGGGGCTACACGGTCCGCTACTGCGGCGACGACGTTCGGTACGACCCTCGGGTCGGCACCAGCACTCCGGTGCATGTCCCGAACAAGGCCGCTGGCGATCTCCTCGACAGCGATCAATGTCCTCTGGTGTTCGCAGCCACGTGATCGATCAATGATCACACGCCGACTCATCGGCTTTCTCGCAGGGGCACTTGTTCTACTCACGCTGCTCGGCGTCGCCAGCAACTCAGAGCAGCTCGAATTCGCTGACCGCGAACCATCGGTCAGCAGCAATTCCAGCACCAGTCGCGGTTCCGCTGCGATCGAGGAACTCGCCGTCGAAACCGCAACGGAGATCGACCCACCGACTCGCCAAGCTGAGCTTCCGTCGTGGTTCTTGTGGACCGTCGGCGTAGCGGCCGGTCTCGGCACGCTCTGGTTCTTGAGCCGCCAGCGGTTCAAGTTGATGCTCGGTCGTCGCCGCGCCGCTCCTGCAGAGACGTCGACGCGCCTCACCGAAGAAGAGCAGGCCGAGACGATCGCTGACTTCGCTGACCAGTTGATCAGCGAAGTCGAGCTCGAACAGGATCCGCGCATTGCGATTCAACGCGTGTACGCCGCGGTCGAGACCGGGCTCGGCACGCGCGAGCTTCGACGGAAGCCCGCCGAGACTCCGCTGAAGTACCTCGATCGTGTCTTCGGCCGCCGCAAGTCAGCTGCGCCCGCGCTTGGCCGTCTGACCGACCTGTTCCAAGTCGCCCGCTTCTCGGCCGAGCCGATCGGGCCCGATGCCCGCACCCAGGCCATCGAGGCGCTGCGAGAACTCCGAGACGAGTACCGGTCCATCGCTCGAAGACGGGTCTCGCGATGATCGTTCTCCTCTTGATCCTGGCCATCGTCGCGACCATCTCGCTCATCGTGTCCTCGTTCGGCGCAATCAACGACGTGACACCGACCGAGATGGAAAGCCGCGGCCGGTGGGGCGTCGTGAGTTGGCAGTGGCAGCGAACTCGACGGCTCGACGCACACGAGCGCCGCTGGCAGACCGCTCTGATCACCGCTGCGAAACAGCCCACCCGTTGGCCGGACCTGATTGCCGAAATCGAACGCCTGGAACGATCCGCCGACGTGGCATCAGATCCAGCACCACCCTCAACCCACGATGCGGCCTGGGTCGATGCCCGACTCACCGCACTCGAACAGCACCTTGACACGCTCACCGGAGACAACACATGACGAACACCAACACCGACCTCACGGTCGATGATGTCGCCGCGCATGGCAACGCCATGCTCGACGAACTCGAGAAGGCCGTCGTCGGCAAACGCGAGGTCCTCACCCAGCTCTTGACCGGCGTTTTCGCGAGCGGTCACGTTCTGTTCGAAGACGTTCCCGGTCTCGCCAAAACGCTGATCGCTCGTTCGGTCGCCCAGGTTGCCGAGCTCGGCTTTTCCCGAGTGCAGTTCACGCCCGACCTCGTTCCCGCCGACATCACCGGGTCCGCAGTCTTCGATGCCGGTGGCAGCACAGGCGTGTTCAAGCCTGGTCCCGTCTTCGCGAACCTCGTGTTGGGTGACGAAATCAACCGGGCCCCGCCCAAGACGCAAGCCGCGGTCCTCGAGGCAATGGAAGAGCGCCAGGTCACCGTCGACGGCGTGTCGCACCCGCTGCCCGCACCGTTCATCGTGATCGCGACCCAGAACCCGATCGAATCAGGCGGCACCTATCCGCTACCCGAAGCCCAACTCGACCGCTTCTTGCTCCGCCTGTCCGTCGGCTACCCCGACCTCGACGCCGAGGCCGAGATCGTTGCGCGCCGGGCAGCTCGTGGTCGAGAAGAGGTCGAGCTGAACCAGGTGATCGACGCGACAACGCTGCGGTCGCTGCAACAGGTCGTGGAGTCCGTGCCGGTCGAGGCCAGCGTTGCCAGATACATGGCATCGCTCGTCGCCGCGACCCGCGAAACACCTCGTACCGACGCTGGTGCGAGCCCACGTGGCTCGCTGGCGTTGCTTCGGGCCAGTCGAGCATGGGCCGCGCTGCACGGTCGCAACTTCGTGACGCCCGACGATGTCCATGCGATCGCGGTGCCGGCACTCGCCCATCGCCTGATTCTCAAGCCCGACGAGTGGCTTCGCGGCGTTACTGGTGCCGACATCGTCGAGAGCATGCTCGCCGTGGTGCCCACACCATCTTCGGTCGCCTGATCGACGTGACCATGACCCCGGCCGAACGGCCACCCGAGCTCATCGATGCCACCCACATCATGTTGACGGGTACCCGAGAGCTGCGGCAACGCACGCCGCTGTTCAACGTGCTCACGGTGCTCACCGTGGCAGCCTCGGTCGGGGCGATGGGGGCTCGGCGTCCCGAGTTCCTCGGTCTTGTTGCGCCCCTCATCGCACTGCTTGCCCTCGGGTTTGCGCGCTGGCGGCCCGTGGTCGGCGAGGTGCGTCTGGGCATCGACGCGCCTCACCTTGTCGAGGGCGACGAGTTCGCCGTACTCGTCGAGGTCGACGGCGGCGACGAGGGTCTTGAGCGCGTCGAGATTGAGCTCAAGCTTGGCGAGCGAGTCTCGGCTCGCGGCACGCTCCGAAGCGTGACGTCGGTAGCGGCCGGCACGACCCGTCATCTCGCCTTCCCGGTATCAGCAGATGAATGGGGCGTTGGCACGATCGAGCAAGTCACCATCCGGGTCACCGACCGCTTCGGCTTGTTCGGCGGCACAGTCAGCCGCAGCGCCAACGTGTCGATGCGCATCGGTCTGGCCGAAGATCGTCTCAAGGCTTCGCTCGAAGCGGATCGGTTTCGTCGTGTGGTCGGCAGCCACTTGAGCAGTGACCGCGGCCAGGGCCTCGAGATCGCCGACATCCGCCCGTACCTTCCCGGTGATTCGATGCGGGACATCAACTGGCGCATTACCAATCGCCGCCAAGAACCGTGGGTCACGCTGCGCCACCCTGACCGCTCCGCCACGGTGGTTGTGATCGTCGACGCGCACGACGGCGAAAGCGATGCCCGGTCCACGACGCAACGTCGTTCGGTCGCCGCAGCTATGGCGCTCGCCCGCGGCCACCTTTCAAATCACGACCCGGTCGGCCTCCTCGTCGTCGGCCACACCGTGCGGTGGCTCCCGCCCCGGCTCGGGCGCAACCAACTCCACCGCATTGCGGACGAGCTGATCTCGGTGAGCAACGCGCCCGATGCCAGCCTGCGCATGTATCGCCCTCCGGCGATTCACAACATCGGCAAGGAAACCATCGTTGTTGCGGTGACGCCGCTTCGTGATCCGCTCATGGTTTCGCTTATCGCCGAGCTTCGCAGTCGCGGAAACACCATCGCCGTGCTCGCCCCCGAGGTCGAAGAAGAACCGCCAAGTCGGATTCCGTTCGTCGTCGAGGGCCGCACCTCCACGCTCGCGCGCCGACTCGCCAGCGCCGAACAAGCGGTCGGCATCCAGTCGCTGCGAGCACACGGCGTCGTGATGGTGCCGTGGGCGGTTGATGAACCCGTGACAGCCGTGATCGACGCCGTGCGTCGCCTGCGCCAGTCGATGCGACGGGTGACGAGCTGATGCTGACCTGGCACCTCGACCGGCTCGTCCGATCAGCGACGCTCTGCCTGCTCGCTGCGGTCGTCATCACCGGCGCCATGGGCTTCGTCATCAAAGCTGGCAGCGACGTGTCGAACGTGCTCGGTGGGCTGCTCGTCGGCGCGCTCATCATGGGCGTTGGCGGCATCGTTGGCTCGATGGGAACGACCGGTTTCGGTGCGCTGCTCTTCAGCTTCATCGCATCGCTCGCCAACCCTGGTGCCCCCACGCTGCTCCTGGCCGGTTGCGTGGTCGTGATTGCGTTGCTCCTCGTCGACCTTTCGATCACGCTTCGTCGAGCGCCGCTGATCGATCGCAGGGTTTGGATCGACAGCGTGGTGAACGCAGCCGTTGTCTCCGCTCTTGGTGCTGCACTCTTCGGCGTTGCTTGGCTGGTTGGGACGTTGGCGACGTGGCAGGCAGTCGTGCTTCCGTTCGGGGTCGTTGCCCTTGGTTATGCCGTTCGGTTGGCGGCCGATTCACACACCAAGCGCTACCGCTCCTAGAAGCGCCGCCTCGGTCCGCCGACAGCGCTGACGAATAGGATCCTGCGATGGCTGATTCTGTTCTCTACGAGGAGCGCGATGGCATTGCGATCATCACGCTTAATCGACCCGAGAAGCGCAACACCCTCAACGACGACGTGATTCAGGGCGTCGCCGACGGCATCGACACAGCCACGAAGTCACCGGATGTCAGCGCGATCGTGTTGCGTGGCGCCGAAGGCACCTTGACGGCCGGCTACGACCTCAGCCCTGCAGCCGACGCCCCCCAATGGTCGATGCCGTACGGCGCCAGGGGGCCGAAGCCGCGCGAGGGCGCATGGGACCCGGTACGCGACTACCAGTTCATGGGCAACAACGTCCGCCGGTTCATGAAGATCTGGGAGTGCCCGAAACCGGTGCTGGGTGAGATCACCGGCTGGGCGGTCGGCGGGGCCACCGACCTGGTGCTCTGCTGCGACCTGTTGTTCATGGCCAGCGACGCCCACATCGGGTACGCACCGAGTCGCATTTATGGCACGCCGACGACGATGTTGTGGGTGTATCGGCTGGGCCTGGAACACGCCAAGCAGTTCTTGCTCACCGGTCGTGCGATCGATGCCGAGACCGCTCATCGGATCGGGCTCGTCTCCTACGTCTACGAGCCCGACGAGATCGGCGAGGCGATCGAGGCCGAAGCGCGGCGGATGGCCTCGATCCCTGCGAACCAGCTCGCACTGAACAAGATGCTCATCAATCAGGCATTCGAGAACATGGGCCTGCGCACCAGTCAGATGCTCGGCACGTTCTTCGACGGCGTCACCCGCCATACCGAAGAGGCGTATCGCTGGGAAGAAGACATCACCGAGCGAGGTCTGCGTCCTGTCGTCGCGGAACGCGACGAACCGTGGCAGGATTACTCGCAGCGGCCAGCGCCCACCGACGAGGACGCATGAGCAAGTCCAGTGAGCGGCTTCCGCTCGAAGGCATCACCGTCGTCTCGGTCGAACAAGCGGTTGCGGCGCCGGTGTGCACAGCCCGACTGGCGGACGCTGGCGCCCGGGTCATCAAGGTCGAGCGAGCGACCGGAGACTTCGCTCGCGGCTACGACAGCGCAGCTGGCGGAGATAGCTCGTATTTCGGGTGGGCCAACCTCGGCAAAGAGTCGATCGTGCTCGACATCAAAGATGGCGACGACGCGGCGCTGCTGCACCGACTGATCGCCAGCGCCGACGTGTTCGTGCAGAACCTGGCGCCAGGTGCGCTCGATCGTCTGGGCTTCGGCGCAGCTGCGCTTCGTGAGACGAACGAGCGACTGATCACGGTCGACATCTCCGGCTACGGAGACTCGCCTGCAGTCGCAAAGAAGCGTGCCTATGACCTGCTCGTACAGGCCGAGAGCGGCCTGATCGCCGTGTCAGGATCACCGACCGAACTTGGCCGCATCGGCGTCTCGATCTGCGACGTCGGGACTGGGGTGACGGCGTATGCGGCTGTCCTCGAAGCGCTCGTCGGACGATCCGTCACGGGTCAGGGCGCCCAGCTCGGCGTGTCGTTGTTCGATGTCGCCGCCGAGTGGATGACCGTGCCGTTCTTGCAGCACGCCGCAGGCATGGCCCCGAAACGTGTCGGGCTTCGGCACCCGACCATTGCTCCCTATGGCGCCTACGAAACCGCCGATGGATCGCTCACGTTGATCTCGATCCAGAACGAACGCGAATGGGTGCGCCTGTGCGCCGAGGTGCTCCACGCCGAAGCCATGGCGACCGACCCTCGCTATGTCTCGAACGAGCTTCGGGTCCGGAATCGCGGCGACCTCGAACCTGATGTGTCGGCCATTGTCGCCGACCTCGACGCAGCGACGTTCCGCGATCGTCTCGACGATGCCGCGATCGCCTGGGGTGCAATCAATTCGCTCGACGAGCTGGCCGAGCATGCGGCGCTCAGAACGCGTGGCGGCGTGAGCTCGAGTGGCGTCGAGTTCACGATGCCGGCCCACCCCGTGCGGTCCAGCCGACAACTACCGACTCGCGCTGCGCCGTCGGTCGGTCAGCACAGCGATGCCATCAGAAGCGAGTTCAGTTAGTCGCCGAAGATGGGGTTGGCCTTGTCTTCAGGCGGAGCCGCTAGCTCCGCGGCGAGCCCATCGATGACTCGCTGCATGTTGGCGCGATGCTCGCCGATGCGACGGAACAAGATGCGCGGTTCCTTGTCGGGCATCGATGCGATTGCGCCGCTGATACCAGACGGTCCCGGGCCAAGCGCCACCGAGAAACGAACCCTGGTTGCGCCGGCGATCGAGGAGATGTCGAACCACCAACGTGCGCCGGGGTTGTCGGGATCGCTGGTGCACCAACCGAACTCTTTGCCGTCGACGTAGCGATCGACCCAGCACGGAACGTCCCACTCGCCGATGGCGTCGTGCTTGTTCGAGCCGATGAACTTGGCCCCGAGTGCCGGACCGTCCTGGCCGTCATCCCACCGAGCACCCTGGAACTCTTCGCTGTAGGGCTCGCTCAGATTGATGTCGGTGATCCGTTCCCAGACCGTTGCGCTGGGCGCCTTGATGTCGACCTCGACGGTGGTCATCGGGCCGTCAGCGAGCGATGGCGGGTCACTGGGGCCACGCTCCCATTGATGGCCATAGCGATCAATGCCGGTGATCTCGCGGGCCGGGTAGCGCGGCGCCTGCTTGAAGTCGTCGCCGGTGAACCACGCGACCGGGATCATGGCGATCTGGGTGTTTCCCTCGGGAACCCCAAGCACCTCGCGTAGCTCTTCTTGTTTGCCAAGAATCGCAGTCGTCCAGGCGGTGCCCAGCCCTCGAGCTCGTAGCGCGACGCAGAGGCTCCAGACCGACTGGATGACGGAATCGAAGAGGCCGGGTCGGCCGCTTCCATCGTGGAGGCCCATGATCGTGGGCACGATGATCGCCGGGACCTCAGCGAGGTGCTCCGCGAGATACGCAGCCGACTCCATCACGCGTTCCTGCGGATGGCCCGTGCCGGCAATCTTGTCGCGGGCGCCGATCATGAAATGCCCGCCGGTCTCCATGTAGAGCTCGGCCATCTGGGCCTTGACGCGAGGATCGCGCACGACCACCCAACGGCGGCTCCCTTGGTTCCCGCCCGACGGGGCCTGCTCAGCGATGTCGATGCAGTCGTACAAGATCTCGTTGTCGACTGGGCGCTCAAGGTCGAGTCGACGTCGTACCGCACGGGTCGTCGTCAGTACGTGGTCGACCGACGCGACGTCGATTTCATCGATGTTCATCCCCATCTGCACGATCCTAGGTGAGCTCCCCTCGCTCGCTTCTATGACGCTGTCCGGCCAACGCCTACGATCCCCCGGGGAGGTCAGCGACGAGCGTGCGCGGATTCATCGAGCGCTTGCCGCTCTACGTCGGCGGGTTCATGGGACCGTTCGGCACGATCGTGATCATCCCGATGTATCCCGAGCTCCGCGAGGAGTTCTCGGCAAGCACGAGCCAGGTGTCGCTCGCGTTCAGCTTGTATCTGATTCCGTTCGCCGTCTTCTTGTTGTTCTCGGGGACGATCGGAGAGCGACTCGGTCGGCGGCGCACGGTTCGGGCCACCTATCTGCTTTATGCGGCCGCGAGCCTGTTGGCAGCGATCGCGCCGAGCCTCCCGTTGTTCATAGCGGCCAGAGCCCTCGCGGGCATCGGCAATGCGTTCATCACGCCGCTGCTCGTCGCCGGACTCGCAGAGCTCGTACCTGCCGACCGGCTCGGTCGAGAGGTCGGCATCTATTCGAGCTTCCAAGCGCTCGGCGGCGGCCTCGGTCCGGTGCTCGGCGGCATCGCGGCGGACACGAACTGGAAGCTCGCCTTCTTCGGCACTGCAGCCATTGCCGGCCTGCTCGCGCTCGCCCCGCCGCCTGGCGAGCCTCGGACCGACGCCGACGCCATGCCTCGGCTTCGGCCATTGCTCACCAAACAGATGGTCATGCTCGGCGTTGCGTTTTTGTTCCTTGCCACCGGGCCAATCGGTATTGGTGTCCTCGTTGGTCTCGCAGCTCGAGATGTCCTCGAGCTCTCGGGCACGGCGGCTGGGGTCGTGTTGTTCCTCGGGAGCATGACCGCGCTTGTGTTGGGTCCGCTATGGGGACGGGTACTCGATCGACACGGACCACGCACGGTCGGCCTCACGGCTGTGGGGTTGGTGAGCGTCGCGACCGCAAGCCTGATCCTGGCCAACAACGCCGTTTCACTCGCCCTGATCTGGGCCGTGGTGAGTGCCTTGACGGTGCTCACCGTCATCGTGTTCCAAGCGCTCGGCGCCAGCCTCATGCCCGAAAACCGAGGCGGCGCGCTGAGCTTTTTGCTGTCGTTCCGCTTCCTTGGCCACGCGCTGGGGCCGATCTTGCTCGTCCCCGTGATCGAACGAAACGTCGATGCCGCGTTCCTCATCGCGGCGGCGCTTGGCATCGTGCCGCTCGTCTTGGTTGCGCTCGGGCTCGGGGCCCGGACAACAGCAAGCGATCCGCCGGGGTAGTCGGCTAGCCGGCCTTAGACGCTGTCGGTGAACGGCCCGGTTGCCGAGACGAGTTCGAGCGACTCAAGACCTTGCAGGTCGGCGGGCAGGCAGTCGCAGCGGCGAGCGCGTTGTGACGCCAGTAGTTGCGGCTCGGTGATGGGACGCTTCGACACGAGCGTGATGACGGCCTGCACGACGAGTGGATCCCATTGGGTTCCGGCGTTGTCACGAAGAATCTCGAGCACCCTGTCGAGCGGCATCCCGGAGCGGTAGCGGCGGGTGTAGGCCATTGCGTCGTATGCGTCGCACACGGCAACGATGCGCGCCAGCAACGGAATCTGCTCGCCGGCGAGGCCGTCGGGATAGCCACCGCCATCGAGGCGTTCGTGGTGGCCGCGCACGGCCGGGGCGAGCGATGCGAGCGCGGAGCTTGAGGCCACAATCCTGCCGCCGACCTCGGCGTGGGTCTGCATGATGCGCCACTCGAGATCGCTCAATGCGCCCGGCTTGCTGAGGATCTCATCGGGGATCCGGAGCTTGCCAATGTCGTGCAACGTTCCGACCAAGCCGGCGTCGCGCTGGATCTCGGCAGGCAACCGCATGAGCGTCGCGACTTCGATCGCAAGTTCGGCAGTGCGCACGACGTGGTCCCGTGTCATGGGGTCCTTCTCGTCGAGGTCGTTCACGAAATCGATGACGTCCGGATGCAACCCGACATCGAGAGCGGCAATCGGTTCGACGGCGACGATCGGGGCGAGTACGGCCGTCATCGACTT
>CALDGN010000416.1 GCA_937942965.1 uncultured Acidimicrobiales bacterium
AAGCCTCGGGCGTCGTTGAAGGCAATGCGGCGAACCGCCAGCACCGTCGACGGCAGGTACGGGACCGGACTTCCGGGTCGCACCACGGCGGCGTGCGGACCGAGATCAAGCGGTGAGTGCTTGGCCTCGTAGCGATCGATCAACCGCTCCCCCGCTTCGGCTCGAATCCGCGGCGCCACCGCCGTCACCTCGGGGGCATCGAGGTGGGCGAGCAGGATCTCGATGCAGCCAGGTTCGAGCTCGACATCGCTGTCGACGAAGACGACAGCCTCGATCTCCTCGGCCAGCGCGGCGACACCGGTGTTGCGGGCAGCACCAGGTCCTCGATTCGTCTCGTGGCGTACAACCGTGACGCCGTCGATCGCAATGGGGTGCGGCGAGGCATCGTCGACGACCACGACCGTCGTGTCGGGACACGCAGCGTGGATCGAGGCGACGGCCCGCTCCGCTCCGGCCTGATCGTCGAACACCGGAACGACGAACCCGACCCGCAACAGGGTCCGGGAGCAGGAGCTGCTCTGATCGATTATCGGGTGCAGGAGACCCGCGTCGACGAGGCGTCGGCGAAGCGCAAGCGCAGCGGGCGTGTCGTCGATCGCGTCACCCGAGGTCCAGGCGTCGAGCAGCTTCAGCCCCGCCCGGGACAAACGGAGCATGCGAAATGGGGAGCCCCCGAAGAGTGCGGTACCGTTGGCGCTGCGGCGAGCGTTGGAATCAAGTACCCATCGCTTCCGTTGTTCCGACACGAGCCCAACGTTAGGGGGAACCTGATGGATCCGAAGACTGACCCGCAGAACACCGACGCAGCAGCGTCGCAGGTGACGGACGAGGCACTCGTCGAAGAGGAATTGCTCGTCGAGGAGATCTCGATCGACGGCATGTGCGGTGTGTATTAGAGCCTGACGGTTCTCCAACACCACTGATGACCACGACCGCTGACTTCGATTCAACGACGCGCTGGGAACGCAGCCCCAAGATCGGGTTGCGTCCTGAGCCGTTCGGCGCGCTCGCCTATCACTTCGATACGCGACGCCTCGTCTTCTTGAAGTCGAACAAGCTCGTCGATTTGGTCGACGGTTTGGCCAATCACGATTCGGCCGACGCGGCCATCGAGGCCATCATCGAACCGGTCGACGATCGCTCTCGTTCGGCCCACGTCAAGGCCCTCGCCTCATTGGCTGAGGCTGGCGTGATCGAGCCACTCCCTGCTGCTCCCGATATCGACTTCGTCGGCTGAAAGAACCCATGACTGCCACCCAGCCCGCTCCTCCTGTTCCTGCTCTCGTTGAGCAGCTGACCGGTGGCCTTGACGCCCCGATCTGTCTCACCTGGGAACTGACCTATGCGTGCAACCTGGCGTGTGTGCATTGCCTGTCGTCATCCGGTCGACGCGATCCCAAAGAACTGACGACCGCCGAGGCCATGAGCGTCGTCGATCAGCTCGCTGACCTGCAGGTGTTCTACGTGAACATCGGCGGCGGTGAACCCATGATCCGCAAGGACTTCTTCGACATCGTCGACCACGCGGTCGACCGCCACGTTGGCGTCAAGTTCTCGACCAACGGTTACTACATCGACAAGCCAGCAGCCGAGCGGTTCGCCAAGAGCGACCTGCTCGACATCCAGATCAGCCTCGACGGTTTCGATGCCAAGACGAACGACGCCGTCCGGGGCGAGGGTTCTTGGGAAGCAGCCCGTCGCGCCATGGACAACTTGGCCGAAGCGAACTTCGGTGAGTTCAAGATCTCGATCGTGGCGACCCGGCACAACTTCGACCAGCTCGATGACTACAAGAAGATGGCCGATGATTACGGCGCCCAGCTTCGCGTCACTCGCCTGCGCCCCTCGGGCCGTGGCGTCGACTCGTATCACGACCTCCGCCTGACCCACGATCAGCAGTACGGCATCTTCCGCTGGATCATGGATCACCCCGACGTGCTCACCGGCGACTCGTTCTTCCACCTGAACGCACTCGGCAAGGACACCGGCGAGACGCTGCCCGGGCTGAACCTGTGCGGCGCTGGTCGCATCGTCTGCCTGATCGATCCGATCGGCGACGTCTACGCCTGCCCGTTCGTCATCCACGACGAGTTCAAGGCGGGCAACGTGCGTGACCAGGGCGGCTTCGCCCAGGTGTGGCGCCACTCCGAGCTCTTCGCCGAGATGCGCGAGCCCGGCTCGGCTGGCGCATGCGCATCGTGCAACGCCTACGACGCGTGTGGCGGTGGCTGCGTGGCCGCCAAGTTCTTCACCGGTATCGATCTGAACGGCCCCGACCCTGACTGTGCACTCGGCCATGCCGACGAGGCAGTTGCCGCCGCGATGGGCACGGCACCGAAGCCGTCACAGGATCACAGCCGACCGGTTCGCCTGACCGTCAAGCGCTGAGACTCAGCCGCGCGCTTCGATCGCAGCGACGAGCGACGCAACGAGCTCCGCAAGCAGCGCCTCGCCCTCTTCGGCTGACGCGCCCCTTGGGTCGCCGAGCACGCCATTCGCCGAGACTGCGCTGACCCCGCCCGCTTGCATCTGAGGAAGTAGCTCGGTGAGCGCGGCCGTGTTGCCGGGCTCAGCCAGTTCGACCCGCACCGTGTCGGGGGCGATCGCGAGCATCAGGCTCGTCTCGGTCCGCCCTGCGTGCGCGTCGCCGCCGGGGACCGATGGCCACCATGGCGCAACATCGTGACCTTCGTCGACCATCTGCTCGACGGCAGACGTCAAGGTCGGATGGTTACCGCCATGTCCGTTGACGAAGATGATGCGCAACCACGTCAGGCTGGCCGAACGAACGAGTTCGACGAGGACGTGCCGCAGCGCCTCGGCGCCGATGGACAGCGTTCCTGGGAAGTCTGCGTGTTCGCCACTGGCCCCGTACGCGAGCCCAGGGGCCAAGGTGGCGCCCGTTTCGGCGGCAGCTCGTGCGGCAATCGCGTTGGCTATCACCGCGTCGGTATCGAGCGGCAGGTGGGGTCCGTGCTGTTCGGTCGCGCCGAGCGGAACGAGGAGCACCGCAGAGGTGTCGACCTCGTGCCAGACCTGATCCCCGAGTGATGCCACGCCGGCATCGTAGGGGTTAGGAAAGAATGACCGGGACCGATCGAGGGCCTCGGACCGTGCCCGGGGACCAGGCGGGATCGGCGTCTGGCACGGCGGTGAAGTCCGGATACCGCTCGAGCAGCATCTCAATGGCGATGTGCATCTCGATGCGGGCGAGGTTCGAACCCAGGCATCGATGCACGCCGAGCCCGAATGCGGCGTGGCGGTTCTTTTTGCGATCGATGATGACCTCGTCGGGGTCGTCAAATACCGCAGGGTCGCGGTTCGCGGCCAGCAGATTGAGCATGACCCACTCGCCCGCGGCAACGGGGCATCCACCGAGTTCCGTGTCCTTGGTCGCGATGCGAGCAACGGTGACCGGCCCATAGGCCCGGAGCAGCTCTTCGGTTGCGACGGGAATGAGCGAGGGGTCGTCGACCAGGCGTTGACGGTCGGCCTCGTGATTTGCGAGATGCCAGAAGCTGGCGCCGAGCGCCGACCACGTTGTGTCGATGCCAGCGACGAGCAACAGCAGCAGCATCTTGGCCATGGCTTCGTCGCCGATCGGCTCGCCATCGATGTCTTGGTCGAAGAGATAGCTGACGAAGTCATCGCCGCCTGGTGTTCCCCGACGCTCATCGATGAGCCCCTGCATGTAGGCAACGACCTCGTTCGTGGCTCGGCGTTCGACCTCGAGATCGGTCGGACCAACCTCGAGAATCTCGTGCACCCACGTACGGAACTGATCGGCCTCGCTCGGAGGCACACCGAACATCCGGGCCGTCAGATCGCCAGGCACGTGCTTGGCGTAGTCACGGGCCAAGTCGACGCGATCACCGCTGAACGCGTCGAGATGCCGTTTGCAGATCTCACGGATCGTTGGTTCCCAGTAGCGAACGTTCGTCGGGTTGAAGAACGGGAGCATCGCTCGACGCGGCTCGGTGTGATCAGGCGGGTCGAGGTTGATCGGAGGAAGGATGATGCCGCGGCGATCCGTCGGCGTCTCGGAAATCACGATGCGCCGGCTCGTGAAGGTCTCGGTGTCGTGGGCAACCGCGGCGTTGTGTTCGTAGGTGAGCGGCACGACGACCCCGCCATAGCGGTCGGAATGCGCGACCGGGCACTGCGCGCGAGCCTCGGCGTGGATGACATGCGGATCGTCGATGTAGTCGCCCGCGTAATGATCGAAGTCGGTCGCCCAATCGGCGACAGGAGGTCTACGCACCTGATCGCTCATAGCGCCAAGCTAGGTCGCCAGGGGCTGCGCCCCGAAAATTCGCTACTCAGCTCGGTCCTGCTGATCGAAGAACGAGGTCGTTGCCGGCAGCTCTGGCCGCTCGACTTCGTAGTCGATCATGCGGATGCGATTGGTGGCTTCGCCGCGAACGAGTTCGCCACTCAACGCGGTCGGCATGGGGTTCGGCGTGACGGCGACGGCGTCGTCGGCGGAGTACACGCAGATGAACAGCGTGCGAGGTAGATCGGTCTGATTCGGCGCCGACCCGTGCAGTAGCCGCGTGTGCATAAAGCACACCGATCCGGCTGGCCCGATGGCCTGTACCGACTGGTCGATGAAGCCTGCTTCGAGTTCGGGATCGATGGCGCCGGTAAAGACGCCGTCGCGCCAGATCGAATGGATCGGACCTTTGTGCGATCCCGAGAGCACCTCGAGTGGACCGTTTTCCGCGGTGACGTCATCGACCATGAGGAGCGCAGTGACCACATCGTCATTCGTGTGCGGTGTGAACGCGAAGTCCTGGTGCCACCGGACCGCGGTCCCGCTGCCGGGCTGCTTCGAGTTGATCTTGGAGTGATGGAAGCGAATGTTCGGCCCGATCAGATCGGCAACGGCGTCGGTCATGGCACTGTTGCGCATGACATCGAGGTAGATGTCAGAGACCGCCACCGGATCGTTGACCCGACGAAGCAGCGGCTGTTCGGCCGAGTGCCCGGCAGCCATATCGAACCGGGGACGACCATCGACGGTGTCGTGGTCCCACGGTTCCGGATGCGACCGGCTCTCCTCGCTCCACGCCGCGAAGTCCGCTTGCAGGCCAGCGAGTTGCTCGCCGGTCACCGCGTCGGCCATCACCAGCCATCCGTTGTGATGGAAGCTGGCGACCTGTTCATCGGTGAGCACGGCGGGCACGCTCCGAAGCTAGCAACACCGCCCCGCTGACTTCTCTGAGCGACGGCGAGAGGTGTGTTGGCACCGATACGGTCGGGCCGTGAATCGTCGTTCTGAATCGCTCGGCATGGTCGCAGTTGCGCTACTCGTGCTCGGCCTGCTCGCCTACCAATTCCTGCCCGGCTCCGACACGGCCGACTCCAGCAGCGTGGTCGTCTCGGACGAAGACCGCTTCGAGACCCAAGTGCTGCTCGACGAAGCGGACCGCACCGGCGAAACGACGACCGAGGTCATCTACGACCGCACCATCGGCGTGGACGAGCTTCCTCCTGAGGCGATCGACACGCTCTTGTTGATCGACAGCGACGGGCCCTATCCCTACGGCAAGGACGGGTCGACCTTCCAGAATCGCGAGGGCAGGCTCCCCGACCGATCGGGCGGTCACTACCGAGAATTCACGGTCGAAACGCCAGGATCGCCGGACCGCGGTGCCCGTCGCATCGTCGCCGGCGATGACGGCGAGCTGTATTGGACCGCCGATCACTACGACTCGTTCGCCCAGATCGTGGGATGGTGACCTGATGGATCTGCGAACACTCGCTGGCGGCGTCATCTGGATCGATGCGGCAACCGACGTCGAGGCGTTGTTGGGCGAGCTCGATAGCGGCTGGGCAATTGCGCACCACTCGGTCTCTGGCGACACCTCGAAGGAGTCGATTATCTCGGCCATCGGCGCATCGCTGAGCTTCCCCGAGTGGGCGGGCACGAACCTCGACGCCCTCTACGACTTGCTCACCGACCTCGAATGGCTGACCGACGAATCGGGAACCGCTCGCAATGTCGCCGTCGTCCTCGACCGTGCCAGCGCCGCCGCAGCAACCGCTGGCGAGCCGGCCGATTGGTCCAAGATCGTCTACGTGCTGCTCGATGCTGCCTCGTGGTGGCAGCCCAAGGAACGCAACTTCCTCGCGATCTTGCGCTGAGTGCCCGGCAACCAGACTCTCTAGGCTCTGCTCGTGG
>CALDGN010000417.1 GCA_937942965.1 uncultured Acidimicrobiales bacterium
CTGGTGACCTCGGCGACATCGAGCTCCACGACTTGGGCTCGTTCCGGGTCCGTGATTTCGACGACGCGATTCATCTCTTCCAGGCCGAGCGTGCACCCGCCGCGTCGCCGTTCCCGGAACTACGCACGGCTGCCGATGTTCAGCACAACCTGTCGGCTGAGCTTCCGCATGCTCATGGTCGCGAAGCCGATCTCGATGGCATCGCCGACCAGCTCGCCCAAGGTCGCTTGGTGACCGTGGTCGGCCCGGGGGGCGTCGGCAAGACGCTGACAGCCAAGACACTCGCCTTGCGCACGGCGGCGACGTACCCCGACGGTGCGTGGTTCGTGGACCTGTCGGCACATGACGATGGCTCGACGCTCAGCGGGGCCGTCGCCGATGTCCTCGGTTGCACGCCCGAAGAGCTCGACGGCCACATGGTCGAACGCACGACCTTGCTGGTGCTGGACAACGCCGAACAGGCGACTAGCGATGTCGCTCGGCTCGTGAGTCGATTGTTGGATCGGGCGCCCGGCCTGACCGTGCTCGTGACCAGTCGAGAGCCGCTGGCCATCGCCGCCGAGCGCGTGTGGCGCCTCAACCTCATGTCAGAGGAAGCAGCGGTTGCCCTGTTCGTGGAGCGGGCACGCAACGTGTCACCCGGCTTCGATGCATCCGATCACGGCGACGCCGTCGCCGAGCTCTGTCGTCGTCTCGATGGTCTCCCGCTCGCGATCGAACTGGCCGCGGCTCGAGTCACCGCGCTCTCGGTGCACGAGATCATCGACTCGCTCGAGAACCGGTTGCGAGTGCTGCGAAGCCGACGTCGCGACCTCGACGACCGCCAGCGCACGGCGACCGGTCTCGTCGACTGGAGCTACCAGCTTCTCGACGAAGACGAGCAGCTCGTCTTCCGGCGCCTCGGTGTGTTCGCCAGCGGGTTCGAACTCGACGGTGCGACGGTTGCCGCAGAGGACTCGGGTCTCGACCGCATCGACGTGAGCGACATCTTGTGGTCGCTTGTCGAGAAGTCGTTGGTCATGCCCGTCATCGGTGATGGCACGACTCGCTACCGGTTGCTCGAAACGCTGCGGGCTTTTGCCCACCAAGCGCTCGAGGACTGCGATGAACTCGTCACGGCGCAGCAGCACGTCGGCAACTGGTACCGCGTCCGGTTCGATCCAACCGCTGCGTTCACCCGCGTCACGGCGGTCGCCGTCCGCGAAGAGCTCGAGAATCTGCGCACGCTCGCCGGCGACCTCGCCCCGAGCGATCCGTCGCTCGGACAGTGGCTCGCCTGGTCGATCGGCCTCTACTACAAGAACATCGATCCAGCCCGTGGCGTCGAAGAGCTCGAGCCGCTGGTCGCAAAGCTCGCCGTGCCTGGCGATGCCGTTGTCGGGATGATTGCAGTCGCCGCTCATCTGGCGTTCAACTGCGGCGAGCTCGACGCATCAAACGCGCTCTTGGACAGTGCCGATGCCTTCACGAGTGGAGAGCGGCCGATCGGGCTTGGCTGGATCCACAACGTTCGAGCACTCAACGCCGTCAAGGTCGGTGATCTCGCCAGTGCCGCAGCGATTCTTGAGCCGGCCAAAGACGGTGCGACGCCGCTTGAGCTGATCAGCATCATGAACTCGCTCGGCATCGTGCACGCCGAATCCGGTGATCTCGTCGCCGCGCTCGCATCGTTCGAGGACCTGCTCGCTCGGTCCCAAGAGGTTGGGGCCCTCGATGCCGAAGCCGTCGCCACAGGTGCTGTGGCCGAGATCTCTCACCGGGCAGGCGACATCCGCCGGGCGACCGAGACGACTGCAGCTGCGGTCGAACTGAGCGGCGAAAGCGGTATGCGTTCTCAGCACGCGATGGCACTGGTCGGCGCGGCGCGCCTGGTGGCCGACGCTGGCGACCATCTCGAAGCGGTCACGTTGCACGCCGGCGCCGATCGCATCTTGGCCGAGACCGGCCAGCAACTCTTCCCCGGCGACCAGGTCCTCAGCGAGCAGATGTATGCCTTGGCTCAGGAGCACCTCAGTGACGAGGACCATGCGTCAGCGATCGCTGTTGGTGAATCGCTCGCTGACCTTGAACTGCACGAACGAGCGATCACAACGCTGAGCGCCCAGCTCGCACGCGACGAAGATCAGGCGGTGACAGCTGCCACGTAAGGCCACGGCACGTTCCGATCAGGCACGGCTCGAGAGCGCTCCGTTGCGAGCAGTTCCTGGAGCCGTCGGAACGTGCCGTCGGCCGATGCGTCGGTCGCTCGATTCGTCGTCTCCGCTGGGTCCGCGGTGAGGTCGTAGAGCTCCCACTCGTCGGGGACCGCATCGACTCGCGGGCCATCCCCGGTGCGTTGGTGCTCGAACGGCACCGACCACGTGGCGGGGTCGTCGAACGTCCGCACGAGCTTCCAGAGCTGACCGTCGACACGGGCGACGATGCCCTCGACGTTCGAAGGAACACCAGGCAGCTGATCGACCGTCATCGACTCGTCGCCGAAGATTCGGCCCGACGCAGAGAGCCCGGTGTCGCCCTCGATGATGTGATCTCGCGTCATCGCATAGACGACTCGGTCGGCATCCGGTGCTGTGGTCTCGTCGACGATCGGCATGAGATCTCGGCCCGGCAATTCGTGAACCTCGGAGAAGGTCGAGGCGAGCTGGGCGGCTGTCTCGTCCGCGTCGATCCCGGCCGCAGCCAGCAGCGTCGGCACCAGGTCGACGTGCGACGTCGGCATCGCGTCGATCGTTCGTGCGTTGGTCGGGTTCGCTCCGACGCGAGCGATCTGGAACGGCACGCGAGTCGCCTCGTCGTAGAGCTGGAACCACTTCTGGTGGAGGCCACCGTGTGATCCGAGTAGCTCGCCGTGGTCGCTCGTTCGCACGATCAAGGTGTCGGATCCGGAATCAGTGGCGGCTCGTCGCACTTGGTCGATCGGACCGTCGACCTCGGCATGCAGCTGGTAATAGAAGTGCCGGTACTCGCTGGCGTGGTCTCGATACGCACCGTCGACGGGTTCGCGAGGTCCGTACATCGTTGGGTAGTTGTCCCGATAGCCACGCTGCACGCCCGGCCGATCGAGCAGGTCATCGTCGGCGGTCGGGGATGGAGGAATCGCAGGCGCAGTTGGTAGCTCGTCGTTGAGTGGAAGACCCCGTCGCACCCACGGCGGGAACAGCACGATGTCATGCGGGTTCACGAAGCTGGCCACCAGCAAGAACGGCCGCTGCGCGTTGGGGTCGCCCGCAGCGCGGCGCTCGTACCGATCGGCGAGCCATGCCGAGACCCGGTCGGCGATCAGCTGGTCGCGGCGCACGCCCGAGTTCCCCATCAGACCGCCATGAGGTTCGGGTCCGACCCAACCGGAGAAGCCATAGTCGGACAGCGGGTCGGCATCCAGGTAGCGCTGCACGGCTTCGGGGTCGACGTTCCCGGCAGAGTCGTTCGTCGCAAGCGGTTGACCATCGACCATCAAATCAGCGTGGGTGATGTGCCACTTGCCGTCGTAGTGCGTGTCCCACCCGGCGGCCCGGAACCAGTTGCCAAGGGTCGGAACCTCGCCGGGCCGGAGCCAGCGCATGCGTGAATCGTGGGCTTCTTTGCCGAGACCGTCGGTCTGGGTGACGCCGTGCAGATCCGGGTACTGGCCGGTGAACAGGGTCGGCCGGCTCGGCACACAAGCGAGCGAGCCCGTGTAGTGGCGTTCGAACGTGATCCCGTGCTCGTCGAACCATCGCCGCCCCGGAAGCGCCCGGCGCCGCCACTCCGTCAGCGCGGCGTCTTCGTAGCTCGGCGCCGCCCGTTCTTCGTCCGTCATGATCACGACGATGTCCATCGGCGAAGTCTCGCACGTCGTCTCAGTCGCTCGTGTCCCTGTTCGAACCAAGCGAGCTGCGAAGGGGGGAGGACTAGCCTGCCCGGATGCCGATCCTGCTGGGAGCTCTCGCGAGCCTGTTCATCGGGATCTCTGACACCTTGGGCCGGGCCAGCTCGAAGCGCGCCGACTCGGTCAGCCACGTGTCAACCCAGATGCTCACGGGCGTCGTGGTGTCGCTGCCGTTCGTGTTCCTCCTCGGAAGCGAGCTCATCGGACGCGACCTCGCAAGTGGTGCGTTGAGCGGCGTATTCATCGGCGCGGGCCTTGCGGTTGTCTACCGGGGCATGGCGTTGTCGTCGGCCGCTGTGGTCGCCCCAACTGCGGCGGTGCTGGCCGCACTGCTCCCGCTCGCGTGGGATCTGATCGGCGGCACACGCTTGGAGTCGTTGGAGATCTTCGGCTGTGTGATCGCGATCGCGTCGCTTGGACTGACGACGTTCAATCCCGACCTCGGCGACCGAGTCCGCCAAGGGCTGATTCTGGCGGTCACCGGCGGCATCTTGTTCGGCCTCTCCGTCGTGTTCGCTGCCGATACGTCCGAGGCCAGTGGTGCGTGGCCGGCGGTGACACAACGAGCGACCGGGTTCCTCGTGATGATTCCGCTCGCGATCCGCAGAGCCGTGCCGGTGTTCCTACCCGCTGGGGTGCTGCGATTCGGACTCGCCGGCGGCGTCGCCGGCGCGGTTGGCATGGTGTGCTGGATCATCGGAAGTCAGCAGGGCGACCTGGGCACAGTTTCGGTCATCAGCTCGACGTACCCGGCCGTGGTCGCATTGCTCGCGACTCGCTATGACGGGGACCAGATCCGCTGGTGGCAGGCCGTCGGCATTGTCGGAGCAATCGCAGGAAGCGCCTGCATCGCCCTCGCCTAGCCGCGGGTCAGACCAGCGCTTCTTCTCGGTGTGTTGCTCGGGTCTGTTGCCAGACTCGGAGCACGAGAGCTTCGACATCTTCGAGGTCGGTGGCGCCGAAGCGCGTCATCCGCACCGTCAGGGTTGACGGGCTCAGCAGCGCCGCAGTCGCGACACCGCGCGATCGGTTGAGTCGACTCGTGAATCGCTCGACGAGACGTGGGCATGTTGACGAGATGGAGGTGGCGACGTCGACGGTCCAGAATCGGTCGCCCTGGATGTCATCGGGTTCGATCTGAAGGTCGAGCGATTCGATTGCGTTCGGTTGGGTAACGGAATCGACAAATGCCATCGGCACGGCTGCAGGCTGTGGGATGAGGCGGGCCTCGGGTGCAACCGGCGGCGGGGCGACTGCAGGCGCCGGTTCCGGCATCACTGCAGCGGGCACGAGACGATCAGAGAAGCGGGCATTCCAACCAACCCACGGTGGGGTCGGTGTGCTGTACATCTGCCCGAACAACGCCAGCGGCACCTGTCCTGGCGTGGGCTGACCTCCAAGAACGCTTGGCCACATCATGCGAGGCGGCACGCGACGCTTGACGGTCACGACGGCTTCGGCCATCCAACGGTTCATGGACTGTTCGACGTCGATCCAGGCCGCCGACCCGTCGGGCCCTTCGATACGGAGATGGGGGCGATTGATCGCATGCGATTCGCCGCGACGTCCGCCAACAGACCACTCCGCCCGCCAGCTCCGCAACGCGACCTCGGTTGCACACGCAGCGAGGCCCGATGCGAACGCAAGCGTCTCGGCGGAGAGGTTGACCTCGGACCAGCGGGGTAGCCCGTCGATCGGTGCGGCGTTTTGGGCGAGCGTGGGAAACCAGCTGCGATATTCGGTGCGTGGCAGCGTCACTTGCTCGGCGAAGCTGACGTGCTCGCGTGCCCAGCGCCAGATGGTCTCGATGTCCTCGACGTGGTCGAAGCGCAGCGCGGTCGTGTCGCAGCCGCGGACGAGTAGCCATTCGCGGAACTCAGAGAGACGTCGCAGGTGGCCGCCGACGAAGTCCCCGTGGAACTGTTCTGCCGCCTCGGGAGCGACGCCGGCCCAACTCGACGATGTGCACTGCACCCTGTTGAGCAGCTGGCGCCATGGTGGCGGGCGATTCCAGAGCGGGTGCCGGAGGAAGTCGCGGATGCTGCTGGCCACGATGGACTCGGGGGAGAAGCGAACCGGACCGAACCGGGCAGACGGGTGCTCGAACTGTCGCGGAACCTCGAGCAACGAGCGGTTACCGACGAACACCCATCGGGCGTTCCACTGGTCGATGGCGTACTGGGCGAGTAGCGCAGCGACGCCAGCGGCGAACTCGTGGGCCTCGACACTGAGGTTCGGGCAGCCGGACCAGCTCGGCCAGCCGTCGGGGACCTCGATACCCGGCAGATACGGATACCAAGCGGATGCGTTCGCCGCGAACCGTGTGGCTGGGTTGTCGAACATCGACAAGTGGTCCTGGGCCCAGAACCACAAGTCGTCGAATGCGTCGAGGCAGGTCCAGTCGAGGTTGCCGAGCGGGAACCCCGACTGATCCATGTGCATGCCGAATCGGGCGATGCGGTCAGTGACGGTCGAGGTGTACGCGTCGTGTAGCCACCGTGCGGTCTCTGGATGTGCCGAGGACCAGGTCGTTGTCGAACGCGCCGAAGACGTGCGTACCCGAGTCATCGGATGACTCGTTCGATTGTCGTGGCTCGTACCCCACCTTGCATAGGCATCGCGTCGGCACCGAGAGCCCAAATTCGCGGTATTTGCCCCCCAATTGGTGTCGCGGACGTAGGCCGTTCGGCCGGGTTGCTCGCCGCAGAGACCCGTACTCCGCTCATCGATCAGGCAGGTCGTTCGCCGAGCGAGCTGGCCATTCACCGATCCCCACTGTCGACTCGGACTCGGTTTCGTTAGGGTTTCGCTCATGCTGCAGAACCTTCGCGAGAGCATGCGATTCCGGTCGCTGACCTTGGACTCCGTCGAACGGAAGCTCGAACGAGCGGCCAACATCGATGACCTTCGACTGATCGCCAAGCGCAATCTGCCCACCGGCGTCTTCGACTACATCGATGGCGCGGCCGAAGACGAAGAAGCTCTCGCTCGCAGCATCCGGGTCTTCGACGAAGTCCTCTTCCGTCCACGGGTGATGCGCGACATGACGACCGTCGACACGTCGACCACGTTGCTCGGCAAGAAGATCCCAATGCCGTTCGCGCTCTCTCCTACGGGCTTCACCCGCATCGCCGATCCTCAGGGCGAGCTCGCGGTTGCCAAAGTTGCCGCCGCCCGAGGCCTGCCGTACACGCTCAGCACGATGGGCACTCGTTCGATCGAAGAGGTCGCCGCGGTCAGTGATGGCCCCAAGTGGTTCCAGGTCTATGTCTGGAAAGACCGCGGCTTGGTCAAGGAGATGATCTCGCGGGCCGAAGCAGCGGGCTACGAGACGCTCGTGATCACCGTCGACTTCGCCACGCTTGGCCGTCGCGAGCGCGATGTGCGCAGCGGGTTCACGCTTCCGCCGAAGCTCGGGCTCGACACGATCGTCGACGGCATTCGTCATCCTCGCTGGACGTGGGAGTTCGCGCGCAGTGAGCCGATCCGCTTCGCGAACGTGTCCGGCACGAGCGACGATCGCGACGGCACCAACGCCGTCGCGCTCGGCCCGTTCGTCGCCGAGCAGCTCGACCCGTCGCTGTCATGGACCGATGTCGAAGAGTTCCGTTCGATGTGGCCGGGCACCTTCATGGTCAAGGGGGTGCAAGACGTTGAAGACGCCAAGATCGCCGCCGACATTGGCTGCGACGCGGTCGCACTCTCGAATCACGGCGGACGCCAACTCGATGCTTCGCCGGCCCCGTTCGAACTGCTTCCCGAAACCGTCGACGCCATCGGCGATCGCGCCGAGATCCTCGTCGACGGCGGCATCCGCCGAGGCGCGGACATCGCCAAGGCGGTCGCGCTCGGCGCGACTGCGTGCATGGGCGGGCGGGCGTATCTCTACGGCCTCGGCGCTGGCGGAGAACGCGGCGTCGACAAGGCCCTCGGGTTCCTGCACGACGAGCTCGAACGCACACTCAAACTCATCGGAGCATCGAAGGTCACGGACCTGGGCCCCGACTGGATCCGACCCTCCTAGTTCTCACTTCGGTAGGCGGACCGTGGCCTTGGTGCCAGCGTTCGCTCCGGTCGAGATCGTCAACCCGTACTCGGCGCCGAACCGGGCGCGTAGACGTGTGTCGACGGACAAGATCCCGACGTGCACGGTCTCGTCGGCACCTTCCATCGCGGCCCGGAGCTGTTCGGGGTCGATACCGACGCCATCGTCCTCGACGTGGATCGCGATCTCGGGGCCGGCGTCTTCGGCGATGATCGTCAGGAGCCCGTTGCCCGGCCGTGCTTCGAGCCCGTGTCGGATCGCATTTTCGACAAGGGGCTGGATCGTCAGGAACGGGATGCCCACGACGAGCGTCTCGGGCGCGATGTTGAGCCGGACCGCGAACCGGTCCCCGAAACGAGCCTGTTCGAGCTCGAGGTAGGCCTCGACGAGACGAAGCTCCTCGGCGACGGTCGTCATGGCTTGCTTCGGTTGGAACGTCACCCGCAGGAACTCGGCCAACGTCGCAATGAGTTCCCGAGCGCGTGCTGGGTTCGTGTTCACGAGTCCGGCGATTGCCGTGAGCGCGTTGTGCAAGAAGTGCGGAGACACCTGAGCTCGGAGTGCTCGAAGTTCTGCTTCGGCGGCGAACACGCGTGACTGTTCGAGTTCGGCGAGGGCGAGCTGGGTGGAGATCAGGGCAGCCAGTTCTTCGAGTTCGCCCAGATCGAGATCCGCGTCTTTGGGTGTGACGACATGGAGTGTGCCGACGGGGAGGTCGTCGCTGGTGAGCACGGCGACCGCGACGGACATGGTCTGTCTCTCGATGACCATGTCATAGAACGTTGGCCGGCTCGAGCGGCGTCGTTCGAGGACCGAGTCGGTCCGCTCGGCGATCGTGTCCTGCCACTCGATCTCGCTGCCCGCCTGGGCGAGCAGCGAGGAGTCATCGGTGACGGCGACAGCTTGCGCATCGAGCAGCTGCATGACCGCATGCGCGATATGGCCAGCGGACTCGCGGTCGAAGCCTCGCCGAGCGGACTGCGACAACTCGTTGAGTGTCACCAACAGTTCGCGCCGGTCGCTGGCGCCGGCCGAGCGGCGCGACTGCCGGAACAAGCTCATGAGACCGCCTCGGATGGCCGCTCGGGCAAATGCATGAGTGCGAACTTATGACCCAGATCTCGGACCTGGTTGCGGTCGCGAAGTGAGACGACGACACCGGTCGCGAAGGCGAGCGGTACGGACCAGAGAGCGGGGGTGCCAAGGAGCGCTCGAGACCAGCCATCGCCGACGAGCCCGAACATGGTCGCTGCTGACGCGACCGTTGCGAGACCACCTCCGACGACGACGAGTGACAGTGCGCCGCGGGCGGTAAGCCTCGGCCACCAGATGCCAAGTACGAGGAGTGGACAGATCGACGATGCCGCGATCGATGATGACCATCCGATCAACGAGCTGATGTTGATCGACTGGACCAAGAGCCCTGCTCCGATGGAGACGAGGGCGCCGACCCACACCGCTCGCCGGAACTGAGGAACGCCTGCGGACATGATGTCGTGGCTGACGGCACCGGCCATTGCGATCAAGAGCCCCGACGAGGTCGACAAGAACGCAGCCGCGGCACCGGCGGACACGACGGCGGTGATCAGCTCGCCCGAGGTGCCGTCGAGAAGCCGGCCGATGACCACCGTGGCCGAGTCGACCGAGTCCGTGCCGAACAGGTCAGGCCCCGCCACTCGACCGAACGCACCCAGCAACGGGAGCATTGCGTAGTACGGAATGATCATGGCCATGAACCAGAGGCTGGTTCGGCGTGCTTCTCGCCCGGTCGGGTTCGTGTAGAAGCGCACGACGATGTGCGGCATGCCCATGATCCCGAAGGCGTTGGCGACCAGCATTGCCAACGAGAAGTAGAGCGGGTGGCCGCCGGACAAGTCTTTGTCGCCGAGCGGCTCCGACCAGCTGCGCCCGTCGAGTCGCTCCAACCCTTGTGCGAACGGTGCGGCGCTTCCCTCCGGCCAGACGATCGTGGACCCGGCACCGACCTCGACGGATCCCGTGATCGTCACCGGGCCGTCGACAGCCTGCCCATCGAGCGAACCCGATGCCTGCACGATCGCAAGCTCGCCGACCTCGATGGTGATGGTCTCGCGGTAGTCGACGGTGGTGTCCTCGATGAAGCGTGGGTAGTCGTCGGTGATGATCGGCTCGGTGTCGCCGTTGAACCACAGCACGCTCACGACGACGAACGGCACCAGGATGCCCAGGAAGATGAAGAAGAACTGGAACCCCTGCACGAACGTGATGCCGCGCATGCCACCCGAGCTCAGGTTCAAGGCAACCAAGAGTCCGACGGCGACCACTCCAACCCAGTAGGGCGTGCCGATCAAACCTTGGACGACGACGCCCGCTCCTTTCAGCTGAGCCAGCAAGAAGAACCAGGTCACAACGATGACCATGACCGCGACGACCGGGCGTAGATGCGGCGCATCGAGTCGGCCTTCGATGAACTCGGGGATCGTGTACGACCCGAACCGTCGGACCGGTGCGGCCATGAACAACGACAGCATCAAGAAGCCGACCGTCCACCCGAGCAGCGCCCACAACAAGTCGACGCCGAACACCATGATGAGCGCGGGCAAGCCGAGATAGCTGGCCGCTGACATCGCTTCGCCGCTGACCGCAAACGCGTTCCACACCGGGTGTACCGAACGCGACGCAACGAAGAAGTTCGACGTCGTGCGGGCGAATCGCAATCCGACGGTGCCCAACGCGAGCGTGAGCGCAGTGACCCCGAGAACAGCGATCGTGGGGATCATTCGTGTTCCGCGATCCAGTTGGCCTCGAGGCGCAATGCGCGCCGCTCGTTGAACACGGCGACACCGAGAATGCTGAACAGCGAGATCGGCCCGAGGATCAGCCAGAGCACCGGCACGGATCCGACATGCCATCGGCCGAGGTCGGTTGTTGCCGAGAGCACAAGGATGGCCAAGAGCGCCACGACGATGGGAGCGAATACCTGGAGGCCTAGGCGGCGCTGTTCATCGACGAACGCCAGCACTTCGTCCGTGTCCGCCACGTAGCCGCGCACCCGACTTCCGCTGGCGCGGACCCGATCCAACCGACGTGCAGAGGCAGTGCGCGGATGGAGCACGACGTCGCGACGTGCCGGCGCTTGCTTCTCTTGTTCGTCCATCACGTTGCCCGCTGTCCGCCGCTAGGTGGCGGCTACCGCAGCCCACCCAGGTGGTCCTGGAGTAAGCGTGAGTAGCGACGACTGACCGGAAGCTCTTGACCAGCGACGAGCACGGTGCGTCGCCCGTCGGTCGTCCGTACCTCGCTGATCTCGGAGCTACGAATCAAGAAGCTGCGATGGATGCGAATGAACCCGGCCGACGACCACGCGCTTGTCAGCGACGAGATCGACTCGCGAACGAGATAGGACTCGTCGGGGGTGTGCACGCGGACATAGTCACCCGATGCCTCGACATGACTCACGTCGTCTCGCTCGATCACGACCGAGCGATCTCCAATGCGACAGGTCAGCCGCGGCAGCGAACCACCATCGGTCGTGGTCTCAGTGCGTGCGGCCACCATCCGACGAACCGTCTCATCGAGTCGGTTTTGGGCGACGGGCTTCATGAGGTAGTCGCACACGTTCAGGTCGAATGCGTCGATGGCGTACTGATCGAAGGCCGTCACAAATGCCACCGGAGGAGGACTGCGGAAGTTGTTCAAGACCTTGACCAGATCGACGCCAGACAGGCCGGGCATTTGCACATCGAGGAAGATGCCGTCGATGTCCGAACTGTCCGTCAGCAGCTGCAGGGCTTCGGCTCCAGAACGTGCGGCCACGACCTCGTCAATCGAGTCGTTCCGGTTCAGAAGCCACGTCAAATCGTTGAGTGCGAGCTCTTCGTCATCGACCGCCAGCACACGCAAGGACATGCCGTAAGGGTGGCAGAGCCTGGCCAGCGGCGAAAGCACCAGGCGACAATCGCCAATTGTCGACCGATGAGCGGCCGAGGGCACCGCTTAACGGTCAAACCGACGACGATCAGCGAAAACAGCAAAACTGCGGTTGAAACATGTGACGTGGGGCACAACACTTACGATGTTGACGCGGTGGTCGCAAGGTCGCCGCAGGGGAGGGGAGTCATATGTTGCGTACGTGGGTGACGCATGCCTGACAAGACAAAGACGAGCGTCGACGTCGCGGAAACGCTCGAGGATCTGCACCAGGTCACCCAGCTGGCCGAGCTCGACACGTCAGGTCGCGATGCAGGGCCACTCGGCCAGATACATCCGGTCGGCTGGAGCGCAATCGGTCTGCTGGTGCTTTCTGCGATCTTCCATCTGCTCGACACCGATTGGCTGATCGGCAATCTCTCGTGGTGGCACTGGGTTGGTCTGGTAGGGATCGCTGCAGCGTCGCTGCGGCCCGGACCGATTAAGGCCGTGTCGCTAGCGATCGATCGGTTCACGGACTTCTTCGAGGACGGCGCAAACAGCTTCGATCGGCCATGGGCTGCCTTCGTCGGGCTGATTGCCGCATTCGGGCTGGCTGGACTGTTCATCGGCCCACTCCGCGGACTCGCGGACACGATCCTCGGTGTCGACGTCGTCGACATCGGCGGCGGCGACTTCGACGTCACCAGCAGCAACTCGGGCTGGATCACCACGGCCGTCGCCATCGTGGTCATCGGCGCACTGCTCTACGGCATCGTCAAAGCCGCATCGGGCATCATGCCCGAGGGCGAGATCCCGATCCCGACCGGCGCACTGCTTGCCGTCGCAACGTTCTTCATCACGCTGGTCGCCGTCGGCCTGTTCGGTGCCTGGTCCACCGGCATCACCACCGGGTTTGCACTCGCCATCTTGGTCGCCGGGCTCGCGCTTGGCCCACTGTGGACGCTCGGCTGGGGCATCTTCGTCACGATTTTCTTCTACGTCGTCACTCGCTACACGGCCCGGTTCATCGAGGCCGACATCATCATCGGCGAGGTCAACAGCCTCGGTCTGCAGCTCTTCGGCCTGCTGTCACTGCTCGGCGTCGGTTATGGCGTCAAGGCCGGTGTGAACCCTCGCATCGACTTCTGGTGGGCGAACTTCTCCAACCGCACCAAGGCCTGGCTCGACTTCGTCCTCCACGCCCTGCTGTTCGTGCCGTTCCTGTGGGCCGCCCTGCGCCTGCTGCACAGCTACGCCAAGACGAACCTCGGATTCAAGACCGACTTCAGCGGCCAAACCGATGGCTCCTGGCCCGCGAGCTGGCATGTCTGGGAGACCTGGCTGCAAGCACCTGACGCCGGCAACCTGCCGGTCGGACCGGTCCGGGCCATGATCTACGTCGGGTTCATCCTGTTCCTTCTCCAGATCTTCAGCGAGATGATCAAGGCCGGCTTCGTGCTGATTCGCCGTGAGGATCTCGCCGAACTCAAGCAGGTCGACGCACCGACCCGGATCGAGTAGCGATGACTGCACTCTTTGCTTACGGCTCCACATTCGCGACCACGCTGATCGGCGGCTTCCTCGGCCTGGACCTCGCCGAGGGCTTCGCCATGATCATGTTCCTCGTCTTCATGGCGATGATCCTGACCGGCTACAACGTCGCCTTCTCCTTCGCCGCAACCGGCGTCATGTTTGCGTTCCTCGGCCACGTCTTCGATGTGTTCGACCCGAGCGCACTCAACCTGCTCGGCCAGAAGTGGCAAGAACAGCTGACCAACTCGACGCTGTTGGCCGTGCCGCTCTTCGTGCTGATGGGCGCGATCCTCGAACGCTCCGGCATCGCCGAGCGATTGCTGACCGGTCTGGCCATGCTGATGGGGCCGCTACGCGGCGGTGTCGCAGCGGCCGTTGTCATCGTGGGCACGCTGCTCGCGGCAGCCACCGGTGTGGTCGCCGCGACCGTGATCGTGATGGGTCTGCTGTCGCTGCCAGCGATGGTCAGACTCGGGTACGACCACAAACTGGCGACCGGAGCAATCACCGCATCAGGAACGCTCGCGCAGATGCTGCCTCCGTCGTTGGTGCTCATTCTCTTGGCCCAACAGATCGGTAACGGCGTCGGCATCATCGGCCTGTTCGCCGGTGCGCTGATCCCAGGCCTGCTTGTCAGCTTGATGTACGCCGGCTACTGCCTGATCTGGTCAGCGATGCGACCCGGCGTCGGTCCAGCAATGCCCAAGGAAGAACGCACGCTGAACGGCCGGGTCACGACCAAGACAGCAGCTGCGTTTGCTGCGGCACTCGGTGTGCTGCTCCTGTTCGTGATCCTGACCTTCAGCACGACCTATGCGTTCGTCATTGGCATCGGCGGCGGTCTCGTCATCTTCGCCATCATGCGAACCGGATCGATGCTCGCTGCCGAAGTGCTCGTTGGCGTCGTGCCGACGATCCTGCTGATCCTCGGCGTGCTCGCCGCGATCTTCCAGGGCATCGTCGCTCCATCCGAAGCCGGAGCGATCGGTGTGCTCGGCGCACTCTTGCTCGGCATTCTCAACTGGTGGTTCGACAAGCGGCTCGCCGCCGACGGTGGCGACCACATCGACGTCCGCTGGCGTCTGACCCCCAAGGCTGTCCGCGAAGCCGGTCAGTCGACCGCCAACATCACCGTCCTGGTGTTGACCCTGATCTTCGCGTCGACGTTCTTCAGCGTCATGTTCCGCGAGCTCGGCGGCAACGACAAGACCAGCGAATGGCTCCAAGGTGTCGGTGGCGGCAAGCTCGGTTTCACGATCGTGGCGATGATCGCCGTGTTCCTGCTCGGCATCAATCTCGAGTTCCTCGAGATCACGTTCATCGTGGTGCCGATCTTCGTGCCCGCAATGGTCGAACTCGGGTTCACCGAAAAGGAGTTCGTGTGGTTCGCCGTGCTGATGGCACTGAACCTCAACATCGCCTTCATCAGCCCGCCGGTGGGTTTCTCACTGTTCTATTTGCAATCGGTTGCGCCGCCGGAAGTCAAGACTGCCGACATCCACAAAGGCGCGATTCCGTTCATGGTGTTGCAGTGCATCGCGCTCGTCGTTCTGGGCGCGTTCCCGCAAATCACTGATTTCTCGTACGACCTATTCGTCACCACATCAGCAACGTGACGATCGGACAACCACTCGCCGAGCCGTCCTGGCCTGTGCGATCATGACTCCCAAACCAAGGAGGGGACACATGACCATTGAGGAAACCGAGCTGGGCATGCCAAGCGTGACTCGACGCTCGTTTATGAGCAAGGCAGGCATCGGCATCGCCGGCTTCGCCGCTGGCTCCGCGCTGCTCGCAGCCTGCGGTAGCGACGATTCGTCGTCGAACGACGCCGCCAGCGACGCAGCAGATGCCGACGCAACTGGAACCATCGCCGAAGGCTCGAGCAGCGACGAAGAAACCGTCGAACTCGCGCAAGACGCAGGCCTCCCCGAGATCGAGATCGACATGGCCACCAGCTGGCCAGCAGGTCTTGTCACGATCTTCGGCGGTGCCCAGTTCTTCGCCGAGCAGGTCGGCAAGCTCACTGGCGGCAGGCTCAAGGTCAACGCCCGCCCCGCGGGCGAAATCGTGGGTGGCCTCGAGGTTCTCACCGCCGTTCGCGACGGTGGCGCACAGGCCGGCCACACGGCGTCGTACTACTACGTGGGTGAAAACCCTGCGACCCAGTTCGGTACCGCCGTGCCGTTCGGTCTGACCTCGCGTCAGCAGAACTCGTGGCTCTACCAGGGTGGTGGCCTCGAGCTCATGCGTGACTTCTACGCCGAGAACTTCGGTGTCATCCAGTTCCCTTGTGGCAACACGGGTGTGCAGATGGGTGGCTGGTTCACCAAGGAGATCAACTCGATCTCTGACATCCAGGGCCTCACCATGCGTATCCCCGGCATTGCCGGCCAGGTGCTCAACAACCTGGGTGGCGAACAGGTCAGCGTCGCCGGTGGCGAAATCCTGACCAACATCCAGAGCGGTGCGATCGACGCCGCTGAGTTCGTCGGCCCGACTGACGACCTCATCCTCGGTCTCGACGAGCTCGGCAGCCAGCTGTTCTACTACCACCCCGGTTGGTGGGAGCCAGGCCCGTCGCTCGAACTCGACCTGCCACTCAGCTTCTGGAACGACCTTCCCGAGCAGTACCAGGCCGCAATCGAGAGCGCTGCAGCTCACGCCAACGTGAACATGATGGCGACCTACGACAACCTCAACCCTGAGAGCCTCCAGACGGTCAAGGGCTTCGCGGAAATTCGCGAGTTCCCTGAAGACGTCATGTCGGCATTCAAGGAAGAGAGCGAAAACGTCCTCGACGCTACGGCGGCCGGGAACTCGGACTTCGCTTCGATCCTGGGTCCATGGCGTCAGTTCCGTGACGGCATCCAGGAATGGCACGGTCTGGCCGAGACGTCGATGCTCCGCGCAAGCGATCTCTAATCTGAACCCAATCCAATTCGGTACCAAGGCCGCCGGGGCTCACCCCGGTGGCCTTTGCCGTTCTCGCTAGCCCATCCCTTTCGTTCTCACCGACTTGGTGCCCGGAAACCGGGACGTGGTTCGGTGAGTTCGCAAGGCGGAAGCAGAGAGGGCGCGCCGAACCGACCGGACGACCTCGTCCGGTTCCTCCACGAATATCTTCCAGGTCACCATCACCACGCTCCAGCCCGCTTCTACAAGCCGGTTGTGTCGTCGCCGGTCACGCTCAAAGGCGTCGTCATTGTCGTGGTAGCGCCGGCTATCGCACTCGACCGCGACTCGCTCGGCGGGATAGGCGACGTCGATGCGGGCAAGGCGGCCTCGGGGTAGATGCACTTCGAATTCGAAGGAAGGTTCGTCCAGACCTCGGGCCACGAGCAATTCGCCCACCAAACGGTTCCACATCGAGTCGGGTACGGCGGACCCGTAGCGTTCGTCGAGAAGATCGCGCAGCGGGCCACACCCGTTCCGCCCCCGGCAACTGTGCACGGCCAAGGCGCCAGCGATTCGTTCCCATGTCGTCAGCTTCTTCCGAAGCACATCGTCGAGAACCAGTCCGAGCCGCTGTTGTGACACGACGCCGCCAAGGTCGAGCACGGTGCGCTCTATGCCAGTTGCGGAGACGCCCGACCGAAGTCGAGCGTTTGCGTGCTGGAACTGACGGCTCTGATGTAGAAGGAAGCCCGTCCCTCGTCTCTGGGCGCCTTCGGGTACCACGACCTCGACGCGAGCCCGGCCAAAGCCATCAAGGTTCCAAAGGCGAGCAGCAGCTCGGTGACTCGCATGGCCGTTCGTTGCTTTGGTCGCCGCAAGTGCCTTGGTGTGCCAGGACATCGGGCTGGCGCGGTTGCGGTAGACCCCACGGTGCATGCGAAGCCAGTGCCCCGCTTCGACCCGTCTCCCGATAGCGCTGCTGCTGAGGCCGAGACTCCGTGCCTCGGCGAAGGTGATGACACCGTGATTTCGGGCGAACCAGTTCGACTCGACCGTTCTTGTTGCCATTGACGTCTTCCCATCACTCGATGGTTGCGGGGGAAGCGACGTGCCCACCTTCTCAGGAGGGTGTGACACCGCCGATCTCACCGACTCAGAACCCGGAAACCGGGACCTGAATCGGTGAGAACGCGAAGGGGGCGGCACGTAGGCTCTCGGGCGTGTCTGAATCTGGATCGCCTGCCCTGGCCTCGACTGCAGTGGCAATTACCGCTGAGGATGTGCGAGCGGCAGCTGCTCGTCTCGAGGGCGTGGCCCACCGCACGCCGGTGATCGAGTCTCGTCGCCTCAACGACCAGGTCGGAGGTCGGGTGCTGCTGAAGTGCGAGAACCTGCAACGCACGGGCTCGTTCAAGTTCCGGGGCGGGTTCAACGCCGTCGCCTCACTCGACCAAGACCAGCGATCGGCCGGCGTAGTCGCGTTCAGTTCGGGCAACCATGCCCAAGGCGTCGCGCTCGGTGCCCAACTGCACGGCGTTGATGCAACCATCGTGATGCCGACCGATGCGCCAACCAACAAGCTCGCTGCGACTCGCGGGTACGGGGCGACCGTCATCACCTACGACCGCTACACCGAATCTCGCGAAGCGATCGGGGCTGAGCTCAGCGAGCGCGAAGGGCGCACCCTCATCAAGCCGTACGACCATCCGCCGGTCATGGCCGGCCAAGGCACCGTCGCCCTTGAGCTGCTCGAAGACCACCCCGATGTCGACACGCTCGTCGTGTGTCTCGGCGGAGGCGGCCTGCTATCCGGCTGCGCGACCATCGCTTCCGCCATGCAGCCCGGCCTCGCGATCTACGGCGTCGAACCCGAGGCCGGTGACGACCATCGCCGATCGCGCCAGGCGGGGGAGCGGGTGACGATCGATGTGCCGGTCACGATCGCGGACGGGCAACAGACAACGGCACCGGGTGAGCTGACCTGGCCGATCACGGATCCGCTCGTCACCGAGTTCACGGCCGTCACCGATGCCGAGATCATCGACACCATGCGCTTCCTCTTCGAGACGTGCAAGATCGTCGCCGAACCGAGTGGTGCCTCAGCGCTCGCTGCAGTCCTCGCGGGCCACGTGCCGACCCACGACCGAGTCCTGGGCGTGACCATTTCGGGCGGCAACGTCGATCCGTCCCGATTCGCTGCGCTCATGACCGACGGCGTGCCAACATGATCCGATGAGCGCCCACAACTTGAATCGCAATCCCGTGCACCTTGGCCTCGGGGCAACTGCCGTGGTGTTGCCTGACTTTGATGGCTCCGGCGAGTGGTACATGAACTACGGCATGCAGACTGCCTCCGACGATGTCGACGGTCGTCTGGTGTCATGGCACAGCTTCGACGGTGCTTGGGATGTCTGGGAAGTTCACCCGCACGGCACCGAGGTCGTTCTGTGCACTGGCGGCACGCTCGAGTTGGTCCAGCGGATCGACGACGAAGAAGTCATCACCGTGCTGACGCCCGGTGAGTATGCGATCAATGCTCCCGGTGTCTGGCACAGCGCTAACGACTCCGGCCCGTGCAGCGCCGTGTTCATCACCGCTGGCAAAGAGACCGAGAACCACCCGCGCTGATGACCAACAACAATCGAGTACGCGTCGGCATCTTCGGCACCAGCTGGTGGGCCGACACCATCTATCTCCCCGGGCTCGCCGCGCACGAACAAGCTGACGTCGTCGCCTGCTGTGGCCGCAATCGAGACCGAGCGCAAGCGTTCGCGAACACCTGGAAGATTCCGGGTGTGTTCACCGACCCCGACGAGATGCTCCGCACCGCCGACCTCGACGCCGTGATCGTGGCGACGTCCAACGACACCCATCACGGGCTGACGATGGCAGCGCTCGACGCCGGCCTGCATGTGCTGTGCGAGAAGCCACTCGGCCTCGACGTCGCGCAAGCCGAAGAGATGGCGCTCAAGGCCCGCGAGACCGGTGCGATCACAATGGTGCCGCTCACCTATCGCTTCATGCCGATGAATCGCTGGATACGTGAACTGGTCGGCAATGGCTATGTCGGGAAGCCACTCCACATCAACGCTCGCTACTACACCGACTTCGGATTCGATCCGAGCTACAGCTGGCGCTTCGACCGTGAGATCGCAGGTTCAGGCATCATCGGCGACCTTGCTTCGCACTGGGTTGACCTCGCTCGCTGGCTCATCGACGACACCGAAGTGAGCGTCAGCGCGCTCACCCGCAACTTCGTCAAACGCGAGCCACGCCCCGACGGCACGCCCTATGACCAGACCGAAGACAGCGCAGCGCTGACCGTGAGCTACGCGTCTGGCGCCTATGGGCTGTTGCAGACCAGCGCGGTGTGTCACGAGGGCACGCCG
>CALDGN010000418.1 GCA_937942965.1 uncultured Acidimicrobiales bacterium
ACTGCATGCGTTTCGTGCTTCGGGAACGACCGAGGTGCCCGAACTTCTCGAGGTGCTCGCGCTGGCCGAGCAATGGCGCACCCAGAGCGCCGGCGCGTTCCAGCCCCAGTTCCAATCGATCATTGCGCTATGGGACCGGGCCGAAGCGATGGGCTCTCGACCCGCACCAGACGAGCTCGCAGCCATCATCGCCGAGCTCACAACGACACCCATCGACAACCTCAACGCCGTTGCCAAGGGCTGGATCGCAGAACGAGCCCTCGAGCATGCGCTCGGCTCCGTGGACAGCTTCGAACAGGCCTGGCTGAACCTCGGCGGCGACATCGTGCATCGGGGCACCGAACCGTTGATCGTCGGCATCGAGGATCCGGCACGTCCGTACGACAACGTCGCTCCCCTTGCGACGATCGACGTGCGCAACGAGGCGTTGGCGACAAGCGGAGGCGCCCGGCGCCACTGGACGATTGACGGCGTCCGTTACGCCAAGGTGCTCGACCCGCGAACTGGCACGCCGGTCGACCGCATCACGAGTGCGACCGTCGTCGCTCCGTCAGCGGCCGCCGCTGACGTGCTCGCCACCATTGGGCTGGTCATGGACGAACCCGACTTCTTCAGGCTGCTCGACACCGCCGACGCGTGCGCGCTGGTTGTGCGCGCTGATGGCACGATCGCTGCGACATCGGATCGGTTCATCCCTAGGCCATTGCCAGCCACATGAGTGCAACGGTGACGACGAGTCCGGCTGCCATCCACGCCAGCGCCGTCGTCCGCCGCTTCTTCATCAGGATCTGGATCGCCAAGCCCGTGACGGCCACCACGACAAGGAACGCGGCCGACAGATCGATGACCCAGCTCCAAGCAGATCCAGAGTCGCTTCCGGTGTGCAGGTCGCGCATCGCATTCACGAAGCCCTCTTCGCGCACGGTGATCCGATACGTGAGCTCGGTGACGTCGAACCGGGCCGATGCGCCGTAGCCCGGCCCGGTGTAGTTGATCGACCCTTCGGTGCCGATCTGGTCGAAGTTGGTGACTTCGCCGCCGACGCCGTGCTGGCTTCGAAAGAACTCACTCACGGCCAGGAACTCGATGCGACCGTCGTCGACGATCACGGACTCGGGCAGGTTGCCTTCGAGAATCGTCGTGACTTCTTCGTCGCCCCAGAGCCATGACGGATGATTGAGCAACAGGCCGGTCGCTCCGAAGAACAGGATCACGACGAACGCGACCATGCTGGCGTAGACGTGCAGCCACCGCATGAGTGGCTGCCAGCGGACCCGCGGCGCGGTGTCACTCGGCGCCGAGCGTTGCTGCTGGCGATTGCGTTGCGCGGCCAAGCGGGCGGCGAGCGCGTCGTCGACCTGGCGCCGGTTTGCGAGGTCAGACATTGATGCCCACCGTTGCCGCCGACAACTCGCCATGGTCAGGCAAGACCGTCTGGGGCAATGAGCCGGCCAAGGCGAACGGCACCCGGATCAACGAGTACGGGCCTTCTTCTCGGGCTGCCTCGATGCAGACGAAGTAGTCACCAGGAAGCGAGGGCACACCATCAACCGTGCCATCCCAAACGACGGCGTGGCTGCCTGCGTCTCGGGTTGCGGATGAAATCGTCGCTGCGGTGTCCTGGCCGCCGCCGCTGATGCGGAATTGGTCGCTCTCCCACCAACGGGTGAGATGGTCGAGCCAGCGAGCGCCTCGGCGACCCTGCTCGTACCAGAGGCTCACGGTCGTGACGAGCTCGCCGGCAGCGTCTTCGATCCAGACAGCGATGTACGGGCGTTCGTTCTTGCCGCCGAGTGCCTGGGTGTAGGTGAACGCGATAACCATCTCGCCAGCCACGGCGACGGTCGGCTCCGGGGTGGCGGTCGGTTCTGGCGTTGCGGTCGCTTCGGCCGTTGGTGTTGCTTCGGCGACTGCAGCGGGCTCAGCGGTTGGAGCGGGTTGCGCTGGCTGGTCGCCGACCGGCTCGCCAACGACCGACTGGACAGTGACCGGCGGAGTCGTGGGCTCGGGCGGAAGGTCGGTTACTGCGCCCGCAAACACGCCGACATCGTCGGTGCCGCAGGCAAGTCCGGGAATGAGCGCGGCCAGACCGACTCCGGCAGAGGCTTTGAGTACGGCTCGGCGAGAAACTTGCTCGTAGCGGGACGATCCCATTTGCTGATCATGGCCGACGAGCCGCAAGAGGTTGCCGCGGCTTCCGTAAGAAGTTCGGCAAGACCCAGCCGCGACGCCCTTTAGGCGGGACCGAAACCGTGGCTCGCAAGGAAGTCCGTCACGGTCTGCACGGCCTCGGCCTGATGGGCTCGACCGTCGGGACCGGTGTAGTAGTGGGTGGCCCCTTGCACGACGTGCAATTGCTTGCGGTCGTGGGTGACCGCGTCGTAGAGGCGCTGCGTGTGGCTGGGGGTACAAGCGTCGTCGGCCGAGTTGCCAACCACCAGGACGGGGACGCTGATGCCAGGACCTGAGGCCACCGCATCGCAGCGAGCGTCGTCGAGGCTCCACTGGCTGAGCCAGCTGCGCAGCGTCGAGAATCGAGCCAATCCGACCGGGCCGTCGTTGACGACTCGCGGATCACCCAGGTAGCAGACCCCAGGCTTGCGATCGCTCGGCTCGACTGCTGGGTCGAGCCAGCGAGGGTCGGCCATCGTGCCGTGCACGGTGAACGCGAACTCGGCCGACGGCGTGTCCGACGCTCGGATCGCCTCGAGCTTGTCCCGCACCCACGCCGTGATCCGACGGTTACGTGCTTCTTGAGCCGCAGCGAAGGTCTCGAGGAAGTCTTGGCTGTACGGCGGCTGGTTCGGGTTGGCCGGGTCGTACAGATTCAGCTCGGGGACCCGGATGTGCGGTTGGGTTTCGTCGGTGATCGATGGGTCGATCCATTCGGTGAAGATCTGGTGGCGACTCACGTGCGCAGCCATCATGATCACCGCGTCAGCAGTCGGCATCCGGTCAGCCGAAGCTTCGTACGGATCGCCAGCAGCGGTGTCGGAGATGCCTTCGCCGGCTTCGGCGAGCGCCTGGTACCACATCGACAACGAGCCGCCGCCGGACCAGCCGACCAGCACGATGTTCGAGTAACCCATGCGCTCTTTGGCGTCATAGATCGCCTCGCCCAGATCCTTGGCGACCTTCTCCATGATGAGCGCATAGTCAGCGCCGCGGTAGCGAGAGTTCGCCCACAGCACGTGGTGACCTGCCCGTGCGAGCGCTCGCACAGCCGGCAGATACATGCCACCTCCGACCGGATGCATGAACACGAGCAAGGTGTCCGACGGCGTGTCGATCGGTCGGACGAGGTGACAGTCGAGGCCGACGACCGCGCCGCCACCTCCGTAGACGTCGGAGTACGTGGCGTTCTCTTGGAAGCCCACGGCGTAGGCGATCCGTTCGCATCCCCGTGGCGTTCCTGGCAAGACAAGGGCGTCGTTCACGCCTCGACGGTACTCAGCGGATCCGCCTGCACTGTGCCCCGATCCGTACGGCCAGCAGGGGTCCTACAGATCACTCACTTGCGTCAGTCCCGTCTTGATCGCGAGCACCACCAGCTGGGCCCGGTCACGTACGTGCAGCTTCGTCATCGCGCGGCTGACGTGGGTCTTGGCGGTGAGTGGCGACAAGAAGAGTTCTTCGGCGATCTCGTCATTGGAGAGGCCCCGACCGACGAGCCCGACGACTTCGCGCTCACGAGCGGTCAGATGCTCGAGGGCAGCGTCGTCGACCGCCGTCGGCGTTGGAGCATCAGCCAACGAGGCCAGCAGGGCCCGGGTTGCGTTCGGGGTCATCAGGGCTTCGCCCTCGGCGACGACTCTGATCGCATCGAGCAGCACCGACGGGTCGACGCCCTTGTCGAGAAAGCCGCTCGCTCCTGCTCCCATTGCAGCGACGACGTACTCGTCGAGCTCGAATGTGGTCAGCACGATCACGCGGACGCCGGCAAGGTCGTCGTCTTCGGTGATCTCTTTGGTGGTCGCAATGCCGTCTTGGCCGGGCATGCGGATGTCCATGAGGACGACGTCTGCTCGCGTTTCACGAATCACGGCGACGGCGTCGGCGCCGTCATCGGCCTCGCCGACGACCTCGAGGTCAGGGGCTGAATCAATGATCGCCTTGAAGCCAGCACGTATGAGTGCTTGGTCGTCGACGAGCACAACACGAACGGTCATGGGGTCTCCTTGGCGGCCGGTGCCGTTGACGGCGGGAGCCATACGTCGATCTCGAACCGCCCGCTGTCTCGGGACTGGGTGAAGCGACCGCCGTTGGTCGTCGCTCGCTCGCGCATGCCGATCAGACCGTGACCGCCGAGTCGCTCGTCGGTTTCGTCTTCTGGTTCGTTGGCCATCGGATTGGTCATGCGGATCGACATGCCACCGTCCCATGAGGTCGTGAGTTCAGCGGTGCCGTCGCCGTGCTTGGCTGCGTTGGTGAGCCCTTCTTGCACGATCCGATAGGCGGCGAGCGATACCGCGGGCGACAAGGCGAGCGGTGTCCCCGAGCGGGTCCAGGTCACATCGAGGCCGGCGGACCTCATCGTGTCGACGAGGGCGGGGATCTGTTCGATCGTGGGAAGTGAACTCGTCGGCTCGCCGTCGATGTCACCATCTCGGAGCACGCCGAGCAGCTCTCGCAACTCATCCAGAACCGATCGGCCAGCATCGCGGGCGATGACGAGCGACGCTTCGGCCTGATCGGGGTTGGCATGCAGCAAGTGCAAGGCCGTGCCGGTCTGCACATTCATGACCGACAGGTTGTGGGCCAACAGATCGTGCAACTCGCGAGCGATCGTGAGCCGTTCCTCGGTGACCTGTTGGCGAGCCTGTGCATCGGCCGCAAGAACCGCAGCCCGGACCTCGGCATTGGCCGCTGCTCGGTACCGGCGCCACGAGCGGGCTGCGTCGGCGACGCCGATGGCAACGGCGGTCCAGGCGATGCCGATCACCACTCGTTCGTCGCCGAACTCTGCATCGGTGGCAACGAGCCCGACCACATAGAGGCTCGCGCCCACTGCGGCGCCGAATGCAATGGCCGGCCAGCGGTCGAGGCGAACGCACACGGTCGCCACCAACACGAGGGTGGCGAATACCAACTGCGTCGGGCGTTCATAGACCCCCACGAAGATCGCCGTCGCCGCGAGCGCAACGGCCAACAAGATCAGCGGCTGCCAGCGGCGAAAGAGAATGAGGACGAACGCGCCGATGCCGGCGGCCACTTCGGGCCAACCGGCATCGGTGCCAGTAGGAGCAGCGAGAACGAGGACCGTCGTGACCGTCGTGATGACGACGGCCGAGATGAGGTCGAATCGACGGGGGTCCTGGTGGACCCAACCCATCAGTCCCGATCGTTCGCTCATGCGTCTCGTCGCTGCACCAGGATCGCAGCGACGCCGAGCAAGCCGATGACCCAAGCGGCGAACACGCCGAGGGCGGTACCGGTGCTGAGCTGGTCGGACGTGGACACCTGGCTCATCATCGCAGAGCCAGCTTCGGACGGCAGGTACTTGAGGAAGACGTCGGTGATGCTGTCGGGCAGCAAGTTCAGCAGGTTCGGGCCGATGAAGACGCCACCCACGAGGGTGCCGATACCGCCGGCCGTTGAGCGGAGGATGAAGCCGAGCGCAATGCCGATCAGGGCGATGCCGGTCAGGTAGATGCCCGTGCCGAACACAACGTCGAGGACCTCGCTGAGGGCGACGGTCGCTTCGTTACCGGCGTACACGGCCTGGCCAAGTACGACGGCGCCAGCAGCAGCTGCCGTACCGATGGCGAAGACCGAGGCGCCAACGACGACGGCCTTGCTTGCGATGACCCGGCTGCGGCTTCCGACCGCAGCGAACGTCGTGCGGATGAGGCCGGTCGAGTATTCGCCGGCGACGACCAGGACACCGACGACGCCGATGATCATCTCGGCGAGCCCGACGCCGCCCAGAGCGACGTCGACTGGGTTGCTGAGAAAGGCAGCGGGTCCAGCTGCGGCGTCAGAGTCGGCGACGGCAGAGAAGATCATGCCGAAGGCGATGGTGGCCAGGCCAGCGGCGATGAGCGTCACCGAGGTCGAGCGCACGGTCCAGAACTTGATCCACTCGCTGCGGATCGCCCAGCCGGTGCGGCGCAGCGCGGTCGGTTTCGCTGTTGTCTGGCTGCTGGTCGCAGGGCGTGTGGTTGCCGAGGCGGTTGGGGCGGGAAGGGTTGCAGTCGTCATTGGTGTCTCCGGGGCGGTTGGTGAAGCGGTCGTGGTGGGTCGGGGAACGATCGTGCTGGTCATCAGGCGGCCAGCTCGGTGTGGGTGCCGCCGTGGTACTGGACGGAATCGTGAGTCAAGGCCATGAAGACCTCTTCGAGCGAGCGACGTTCGGGAACGAGCGACGCAAGGGCAATGTCGTTGTCGCGGGCCAACACGCCGATCTCGGTCGAGGTAAGCCCGGCGACCCGGACCACGCCTCGCTCTTGCGATGTGATCTCGACTTCGTCGCCTCGCATGAGAGCGACCAGGTCATCGATCTGGTCCGAGCGGACTTGGGTGGTCTCGCCCGCAGCCATCGCTCGCAGGTCGTCGGCGGAGACGTCCTCGATCAGGCGGCCTTGGCCGATGATCACGAAGTGCTCGGCCATCAGTTCCATCTCGCTCATGAGGTGCGACGACACGAAGACGGTGCGACCTTCCTTGGCCAGGTCTTGGAGCAAGTGGCGGATCCAGAGGATGCCCTCGGGGTCGAGTCCGTTGACGGGCTCGTCGAGCATCACGACCTCGGGATCGCCGAGCAGTGCGGCGGCGATCCCAAGGCGCTGTCCCATGCCCAGGGAGAACCCGCCGCTGCGGCGCTTGGCGACGTCGCCCAGACCGACAAGGTCGAGCACGTGGTCGACCCGGGCGGTGCTGATGCCGTTGGTGACGGCCAGTGCCCGCAGGTGGTCATAGGCAGAGCGGCTGGGGTGCACGGCGCCGGCTTCGAGCAAGAAGCCGAGCGAGCTCAGGGGCAGCGCATGGTCGGCGAGGTTGCGTCCGCCGACGGTGGCAGTGCCTGACGTTGGGGCATCCAGCCCGAGAATCATGCGCATACTGGTCGACTTGCCGGCGCCGTTGGGGCCGAGAAAGCCGGTCACGATGCCGGGTTGAACGGTAAAGCTGAGGTTGTCGACGGCGAGCGTCTCGCCGTAGGCCTTGGTGAGGTTGGTGACTTCGATCATGTACCCATCTTGAAGATCTGGGGCACTTGGCGAATCCCACACCGGGAGGCTTCGCAACTACTCCCTGGGGAGTAGTTGCCGTTGAGGTCGACGCGGAAACTCCTGGGTTGCAGTGATGGGGTTGTCCATATGTTCTGGACCTGAAGCACGAATGCTTCACGCCACCTCGCCAAGGAGTCCGACATGGCCAGCGCACTCTTTCTCACCGCATGGGCATCGAGCGGCGTCGCGACCGCTGCGTGCTGTGCCTCACCAGGACAGTCGAAGTGGGCGTGGGCGCCGATGGCGATGATCCTCGGGCCGCTCTTTCATTCGGTGGCAGCCGAACAGCGCCCGCAGGCTGAGCCGGACACCACCTTGCATTTCTCGGCTGACGAGGTCATCGACCTGTCCGAGATCCCGGCCGAGGTCATGTGGCCCCACGCCGAGCATCGCCTCATCCCCTGAGCCACTTCTCTGACTGAGGCCCGATCTGGCGGGTCGCAACGAGTGCGCGCTGCGTAGCCTCAGGCCATGACTGCACGATCTGCCCGTCCTTACGACATCGTCGTCTTCGGAGCCACGAGCTTCGTCGGCCAGATCATGTGCGACTACTTGGTCGAACGCCACGGAACCGGCGGCGACCTTGCGTGGGCCATCGCCGGCCGCTCGCAACAAAAGCTCGATGCGATCTCGGCTGACGTTCCCCGGATCGTCGCCGATGCATCGTCCGCCGACGATATGGCTGCGCTTGCGGACTCATGCCGCTTGGTCATCTCGACGGTTGGCCCCTACGCCCTCTATGGCTCCGAGCTCGTTGCCGCGGTCGCCGCTGCCGGCACCGACTATGTCGATCTGACCGGCGAGCCCCAGTGGATG
>CALDGN010000419.1 GCA_937942965.1 uncultured Acidimicrobiales bacterium
GGCAGCGTCACGTCGCTGATTCCGGCCTTCGTCGGCATCGTCTTCGTCGTCATCGGCGTCGTCGCCCGAGCCAAGCCCGAACTCAATCACCACCTGATGCACGCTGCAGCTGCGGTGTCGTTGCTGGCGATCCTCGGAAGCCTCGGCTCGGTCATCGGACGCGGCAGCAGCGGCTGGGCACTCTTCGCACAGCTGGCCACGATCGTCATCGTCGGCGTGTTCCTGCAGCAGGCTGTCATGTCGTTCATCGCCGCCAAGAAGGCACGCGAGGCCGAAGCGGCCTCCTAGTCATGGCGAAACGACCCGCCGTCGACTTCTGGGCCGACGCGGAAACGACCTTCGTGCAGCCGTACCAGGCGACGAAGACCTACCTCTGTCCCGGCTGCAATCGCGATATCGAGCGCGGCGTCGGACACATCGTCGCCGTGCCACCCGACGCGGTCGACCTGCGCCGCCATTGGCACCGCGGCTGCTGGAACGGACGCGCCACGCGCACCCCGCGCCGCTAACGAAGCGCCCTACGGCTCAAGCGGCGCAATCGTGTCGGCGTAGTCCGCCACCAGATCCGGGAAGTCGGGCGTGCGGGCTCGAGTCGCCAGGTGGCGAGCGAACACGGCCGTCGAACCTGGCCAGACGCCAAACCCATGGGTGACACCGCGATCCCGCAGCTCATCGACTCGTTGCTTGGCGACCGCAACATCATCGCCGAGATCGACGACGGTGAGCTCGCCGGCCTGCCAGGTCAGCACGGCAGTCTGTGCTGGCGGAGGCGCTATCACCGCGCCGTCAACGATCTCGGCCGCGAGCAGTCGGCGCACGCGATCAGTCGTCGCCGCGTCGCCATCGATCACGGCGATCGCCCGTCGCTCGCTCAGGTGATCCAGGATCGCAACTTCTTCGGCAAGCGCTTGCGGGTGCGCCGACCTCGGGTCGAGTTGCACGACGAGATGCACGTGCCGGGTTACGACCGCGATCTCGGCCGCAACCGAAGTCTCGGCGCCTGCTGGGCCAGTGACGAGCACGGCCCAGATGCCGAGCTGATCAGCCTCGGCAGCGATCTCGACGACGTCGTCGATGCCATGCCCCCTTAGGTCGAGGCCGAGCCTCACAGCACGGTCCCGGTGCGTCCGGCGTCGGCCAGGGCAGGCGCAACATCGCGGCCAAGCCGTTCGATGACCTCGCGGACTGCGCTGGTGAGCGGCTCGTCGTAGCCAATGCGGCACACGACAAGATCCACGTCGTAGCCAGCGAGCGTGTCCGCGACCTCGTCGGCCGACCCGACAATCGCCGACGCCTCGACCTCGTCCATCGACTCGGCGATCGCGGCCCGGAAGTCGACGCCCGTGTCGTCGGCTCCCCAGCCGAGTCCGGCGTAAACCAGGTAGCTGGACCGGACCCAGTCCAAGGCTTGGCGGCGTTCCGCTGCCGAGTCGGCGACCCACACATTGCGCAAGAGCCCGACCGGGGGAGTCGTGTGTCCGGGCGAGCCGGCGGCAGTCCATGCGTCTCGGTGGGCTGCGATGAGGTCGTCGACGACCTGCTTCGAGAATGCTCCCGAGATCATCAGACCGAGGCCGCGGCGGCCAGCGCGACGGGCCGCCGGTTCGCTGGTGACGCCGACCCACATCGGGCCCGGTCGATCAGCAGCGAGCGTGTCGAGCCCGGCGACCATCCGTTTCACTCGGCCGCGGATATCGAGGCCCCGTTGGGCGAACTCGGTCGGTCGATACCCCATGCCCATGCCGAGGTGGAACCGATCATTGAAACGGCCGTTGAGATGCGCTGCTGCGGTGCGGACCCGCTCGGTGTCGTGCAGCGGAAGCAACAGCACGCCGGTGCCGACCTGCAGCGTGTCGGTCGCCGCCAACGCAGCGGCCGCCGCCGGAAGCAGCGCCGGGCAGTACCCGTCGTAATAGCCGTGATGCTCGGACAGCCACAGACTGTGGAGGCCGACGTCTTCTGTCAGCCGAGCATCGTCAAGCAGCTCGGCATATGCCTGCGTCCACGCCCGGGGCGCAGTCGCCGTCGACTGCAGACACCAGAGCCCAACCCCGACCTTCACGATGTCGTCGAGTGCGGGCCGGTCACATGGTCAGTCTTCCAGAGCAGCAACGCCGCCGCGAAAGAACCGGTGTGCGGGCCACTGCGCCGTCGACATCATTTTGCGATGTGTGTACTAACGCGCAGACGGCGGGTCCAATTCGTGGTTGCCTCGCAGGTAGGTCAATGAGCGGGGGCCTAGATGAACACAAGAAGGCGACAGTGGGGCGTTGGACTCGCATGGGTCCTGACCGTCTATGTGGTGACGGTGGTGATGCTCGTCGCATCACTCGAGATCGGCGACAACGAGACACGCCGGTGGATCGTGCTGCCCGTGACGCTTGCCGCGGTCGCCCTCTTCTCGGTCGCGCTCACGCGAGTGCGGGCGCACCTCGATGCGGCGGAGTCGCAACAAGTCCGACTGCGGGGCGCGATTCTCGTCGCAACGACACTCGTCGTCTTGGTCGGCGTGGTCATGTTTGCGACGGCCGTTGGTGGCCGCAATGTCCGCTTCGTGTCGCTGACGATCGTCGTCGTCGGTGCGTCGCATCTGTTGAGTGAGTATCGAAACATTCGCACCCGCCGACGTGGCCGTGCCGTTGCGCTCGCCGTGATCTGCCTGTCGCTCTCCGTCGGCGGGGTCTACTGGCAGTCCAGCCATCCCGGGACGGGCCTGCTCGTCGCCACGGTCGGCGCGGGCTTCGGCTACTTGGCGATGGTCACCGCAACCGAACAGATGTGGCTCGCATGGAGTCGTTCCGATCGCGTCGACGGGACAGACGAAGACATCACCGTGGAGCCCGACGACGATGGTCTCGACCAGGTCCGACCGGGCCAAGCCTCGGTCGCAGCCGCTGCTCGTGAAGACGCGCATGAAGACCCGCCCCCCGGTCTCGCCGCAGCTTCGGTCGGAGCACCGCCAGCGCAGGCGCCGCTCGTCGGCGGGACCGAAGCCAGCAAGGTCGAAGAACACCATCCCGAAGTAGCCGCGGCATGGCTACAGACCGGGACGAGGACTGCGATTGGAAAGATCGGTCTCGAGGCGGCCGTCCAGCGGTGGGGTCGCAGACTCTGGGCTGGCATCGGCGCCGCGGCGATCCTGATCGCGCTTGGCCTCTTCGTCACGATGGGCGCCGGCCGTTGGGGAATCGGTGTCGTACTTGTCCTCGCACCGATCGTCTACACGGTTGTCCGGCGCGGCGACATCGACCTCGTGCTCATCGTCCTGATCGCCGGCGTCTGGTGGGCGGTATCGCCTGCCTCGGAGGTGCCCCAGCAGTCGTTACTTCCCGCCGTCCTGCAAGACATCGACCTCGAGCTGGCCGAGGCCAGCAGCTCGGCCGACGGGGCCAGCGATCAGCCAGACGGTGACGCTCGCTCCGGTGTGTTGCTTGTGTTCGGCGACTCGTTCGCATCCGGTGAAGGCGCGCAGAGCTACTTCGAGGGGACGAACGAACGCGGCCGCAATGAATGCCGGCGAGCCTCGACCGCTCACCACCACCTGATCACCGCTGCGGCACTCGAACTGCACAACGCCGAGGACCAGGACTCGTTCCGTCCGTCGTGGGTGCCGGCATCGGCCAGCGGTGAAGGGCGAGAGTGGGACGACGCGGCGAGAGATCGGTTGCGAGCGTTTCCGCGCAACGTCATCTCGGTCGCGTGTTCCGGAGCGGTCGCGGCGAACGTGACGACGATCCCGCAGTTCGCCGAGCAACCCGCACTGCCGGGCGGCCCGACGCCGGCGCACGACCTCACCCAGATCCAGCTCGCCGACGCCTACCTGGCCGCAACTGCGTCGAAGGTCGACAAGATCATGGTGAGCATCGGTGGCAACGATGCTCTGTTCTCGACGGTGGTCACGACCTGTCTTGCTCCGGGCGATTGTTCCGAGATCGGTCAGTACTTCATCGATGCGCTCGACCGGCTCGGAGCGGACCCCAACGGCCCCGACAACGACCTGAGCGTCCGAGCCGCCTATCAGGCGATCGCCGAGTACCCGTGGAACGCTGGCCTCGATGTGCCACCTCCAACGGTGATGGTGATCCCGTACCCGCAGCCGCTCGCCGACCAGTCCTGTATCCGCCTGCTCTCCGATGCCGAGCACCGGTTCATCAATGACTTCGTTCGCCGCCTCAATACCCGGCTCGCACAGCTGGCAGCCGAGTTCGGCTTCGATTTCGTCTCGACGATCGAGACCGCGCTGGCGGATGAGGACGGCCGGTTGTGCGACGGCGGACCGTGGGCCTCGGCCCGCAACCAGCAGGGTCTCAACTACTTCGATGCGTTCCCGGTGCAAGGCTCGCTCACATCGCGAGTGAACCCGCTGTCCTGGGTGCACAACAGCTTCCACCCGAACATCGAAGGCCATGCGCTGCTCGCTCGGGCGATCCTGCGGTTCGACGCAGAAGCCGAGCGTGTGCCCCCGGAGCAGGCCGATCAAGCAGTGAGCTCGTTGCCGCAGAACTGCGTTGACCCTCACCGCGGCGGGATTGCCAGCGAGAGCGCCGCAGTGTCCGAGGCAGACCCGCCAGACTCGCCGGACTTGCCCAAGGGGCCGTTGAGCGAGTGCTACGTCGGCGAGACCTGTCGGGTTGTCGATGCGCCGACCGATGCCGCCGACGGCGAAGCACTGGTCGCGGCACTCACCTCGACCGACTCGACGGCGACCGGCTTGACCGGTCCAGCCTCGTTAGGCACGGCTGCGACCGCCACCGTCGCACTCGACAGTGAAGAGGTCTGTGAGCACCCGTGCGATGCCACCTTGAGCGAACGCGGCGACCCGACCGAAGCTCGTGACGACTGCCCGGCCCTCTGGGTCATGGGCGAACTGCGCAATCTCGCCAGCGCTACCTATTGGCCCAACCTGCTCATCTTCGTTGGACTGTGGATGCTCACGACGGCGATCGCGGGTCGCAACAAGAGCGACGAACCAGAGGCAGAAGGGAACGAACCGGAACCGGATTCCGGGGACATCTTTGGCGATGTGTTCATCGTGGTCGCCGTGCTGGTCGCGCTTGTGTTCTCGATGGCGATCTCCAGCACATGGCGTCTGGTGCCGTTTGGTCTCGCGGCCTTCTATGGCCTGGGGCTCATCATCGACGTACTCGGAAGACGGGCACCTCTTGGTGGCTTCGTCGACGACGAAGAGCCGCTTCGAGTTCGGAGCGGCACGCGGTCGGACCCGTTTGCGGGCGAGCTCCGCAGCTGGGACCGAACCCTCCGCGAGTTCCGCTACCAGATCCTTGGTTGGATCGGCGCCGCGACCTTCGTACTCGTCGTGCTGCTGCGTGCGGGCGAAGGAGTCCTCGTCGGTCTCGGCGTTGGGATCGCGCTGGCGGTCGCACTCGGCAGCGCGCTGTTCCCGATGGTCGTGAGCCGGCCACGGCGACGGTCGAGCCAAATCGCCATGCTGAGCGTGGTCGTCTTCTTCGCATTCCTCTCCGGCCTGCTCTGGCCGTGGACCGTCGCCAAAGCGAACGAGGCCGCAGCCGGCACGATCGCCCGTGACCTCCCGCTCCTCGCTGGCGGCATCTTGGCGCTGGCCCTGCTCGTCGCCTCAGCGATCGTCGATAGCGCCGTGCGAGAGAAGCAAGACGAGGCCGAAACGGAGGGCACGTTTGGCGAGGGGGTGCGCCAGTGGCTGCGCTCAGTGCCGGACAAGGGCGCCTCGCAGCTGCACTCGGCCCAGACGTTGACCGCAACCGGGCTGTTGGTTGCCGCAATCGCCGCCAAACAGATGGACGGCGTCGAGGCCTACGCAACATTCGCACTCATCGTCGCCGTGATCATCGTGAACTGGTGGGCGATCTTCTTGGGCGAGGCCGGCCGTCTCTGGCCGATCGTGACCACGGTGGTGTTGACGGGAATTGTCGCCGTTGAGCTGCTGCTCGTCGACGGATGGCTCTTGCTTGGACGCGGCGCCATGGCGTTGCTGGCCTTGTTCACCATTGCCCGGGTGTTCTCGGCCCGCACGCTTCGAGTCGCAACGGTCGTGATCGGCGTCGCAGGCGCCCTCGCCGTGTACCGGATGGGCGCCGCCACGGGCAGCGAAGAGGGAGTGGCACCGCCGACCAACTTCGCAGACGCGATGCGGCGAGGCGCCGACGAGGTCTGGGTCTCGATCTTCGGCGGGTTCGGCATCGACGACCCGCCGAGTCCTGGCTTGGTCGCCTTCGCAGCCGTGGCCATCGGTCTGGTGCTCGTCTACCGGGCGATGGAAACAACGAACGGCCGGCGGACGCTGACCCCAGTGACGGTCGAACAGTTCACCGCGCCCGCCAGCTTCACCGACGTCGAAGCCCTCACATCGCAGCTGCAATCCGAACTCGCTCGTGCGGGCATCATCGATCCTCCGTTCGTGCCAAGTGGCGGACTTCCCACCGACGTGATCTCGGTGTTCGAGGGCGGAACCGCCGCCTCGTGGGCATCGGCCGCCAAAGCACTCGCCACGCTGGCCCGACCAGAACGCGGGTCGGTCGTCATTCCCACGCTCGAGCACCTCACCGACGACGAAGCAATTGTCACCATCCGCGTCACCGACGCGAGGACCGGGGGCATCCGCTATACCGCCAGCTTCCACGCCATCACGCCGCGGCTCGCCGTCCGCAAGGCCGTCGCCTTCGTGGCCCAAAGCACGCTTGGGTCAAGCGTCACGACGCCCGGCTGGGCCCGGTGGGAATCCGATGACGGGCTGCCGCTTCGGTTCTACCTCGAGTCCCGTTCGTCGTCGCACTACGGCGAGCCGATCAGCCTGGAGGACCGCATCTCGAAGCTGACCACCGCGATCGCAGCAAGCCCATCGACCGGCTTGACCCGGGTCGATCTCGGTCACGTGCACGAGCTCAAGCAGCAACCATGGCGAGCGCTACGGATTCACCTGGAAGCAGCCGATCAGCATCGGCGACTCGTGCCAGCCCACTACCGAGCTGCGACCGGGTTGTCGATGCTGGCCGGCGAGTTGCTGGCTGGCCGGAAGCGGCCCGAGAACGCGCATATGAACGACCGCATCATGATCGCCGACCACCTCGAAAAGGTCCTTGGCGTGCACACCAAGAACGACTTCGACTACTTCCGTCGAGAAGATCTGTTGTGCACTGATAGCTCATCGGTGTCGCGGCACCGGCTGGCATGTGCCTTCTTGGAAGCGGCTGACGACCTCATCGGTGGCGTCTTGCGCATCACCAGCACACCCGTACTCGTACTCAACGCGATCGTGCATCAAGCGGAGCGCAAGCACTGGCTCGAACTTCTCGGAGACATCGAGGCTCGCCGACGCGAGACCGGTCGATACCTGGTGCTGCGTGAGCTGGTGCGGATCCGGCTGATGGCGGCACGGGCGATCGATCTCGCCCCGGCACCACATGCCCGATTGGACGCGCCACCATCGCCCGAGTCGATTCGAGACATCACGCGGTGGCACGAACTGATCCAGGTGGCGAGAGGCGATGCCGAGCGGATCGTCGGGGACTACGACGGCTCGGGGACTCGCTACAACTTTGCGTGCCTGCTGTCGATCCTCGCCGATGCCTATGAGCATCCGGCGGTGTTTGAACATGCCTACCCCGACGACGATGACCGGAAGGCGGCGATCGCCTCGTGGCGCGCCGAAGCGATCGCCCAGCTGTACGCATCGCGAGCCCATCCGGGTGGCGGCTTCCCAGCAGCGAACTGGCTTCGCCTCGATCCGGATCTCGCCGGGCTGCGAGAGGACGAGTTGTTCAGCCAGCTAACCGGGTGGATGGAGAGCGGCGAGAGCCGGATCGCGTCAGCTCGTGTGGTGGGCGAAGACGAAGCCGATGACGAACGAGATTGGAGAGGGCAGTGGAGCTGGAGCTAACAGAAGACGAAATCAAGGCCGAGGACGAATGGTTCCTCATGCACTGGAAGGCAACGGGCACCGCCATTCGGTTCGCGCTCGCACAGGCCCGCGACTCGGGACCGAGCCGTCTCGGCGAGCGAGTGCGCCATGCCGACAACGCAAAGTCCGGCGGCTGGTGCCAGGCCACCGAGTCCGACGCTGGCGGCGGCGTGCTGGTGCGATGCGACGCATTGCCGCTCACCAGCATGAGCCTCGAGGCACCGGTCGGGCCGGAAGAGCACCGCCTTGAACACATCATGCGCTTGGGTCTCGCTCTCGGGCAGGCCGAGCAGCAGCACTTCGCCGAAGCGATTGCACCGAGCAAGGCGTTGCCGTGGACCTTGGGCGGACAACTGCCCTTCGACACGCTCGATTCCGACGCGAGCTACGACGTGTTACTGAACGAGGATTCGGTCTGTGGTCGTGCCGTCGCTCCCCACACGGACTGGCTTGGACAACGGCTCAACGGCCAAGTCGTGTCGGGCAACTTCGGTCCAGACTTCCCCTTGCTTGTGATCCCGGCCGGATCGTTGAAGGTCCACATGGCAGGCGATGAGACCTATAAGCGAACAACCGCAGGCTTGCTGAGGATCGGCGTCGTCGGGGCGATCGAGTGCGTGTCCGACAATGCCATCGTGGCGATCGCCGCAAACCCGACGCCGCAGAACTAGCTGCGTACTACTCGCAGCCGATGCCGTCGTTATCGCGATCGAGGTCGTAGGGATCTGAGCCGGTGACGGTGACACGGCCCACATAGCGAGGGCCGTTTCCGCTGCCGCCAGCACAATCGACATCGGGACCCTGGGGAATGCACGGGTCATAGCCCGGCGTGCAGTTGGAGGGCGGTGCAGGCTGCGGGACGGGTGTCGGCGGCGCTGGAAGGGGCGTTGGAGGAACGGGCGTAGCCGTCGCTGCCGGTGCGGGTCCTGCTTGCGGAACCGGCGTAGCCGTCGCTGGTGGGGCCGGGATCGCCGTGGGCGGTACTGGCGTGGCGGTCGGGGGCACTGGCGTGGCGGTCGGGGGCACCGGAGTCGAGGTCGGGGGCACTGGCGTGGCGGTTGGAGGAACCGGAGTCGAGGTCGGGGGTACCGCCGTGGCCGTCGGAGGCGTGGTCGGCTCGAGGTCGAGATCGGCAATTGATTGCACGGGCAACGCATCGCCGTCATTGACGTCGCCACTCGACGGGAGAGTGAGCGCCGGAACCGTAGTACTGGTGTTGAGCGGGATCGGGCTCTCGTCCGGCCCGCTGTTGACGGCACCGATCACGACCACGCCGGCGAAGGCCGCGGCGGCGACCTGGACCCAGCGAGGCCACCGCTTGACCGCGTCCGATATGCGCTGGGTCGGTGTTTGCTGATTCATCCGCGCCTCGTGGGAAAGCCTGGCGAGCCGTCGCACGCCTCGTACAACCATGTCAGAAGCAGCTGTGACAAGG
>CALDGN010000420.1 GCA_937942965.1 uncultured Acidimicrobiales bacterium
AGCCTGTCGCAGCACGCAGCGGTCGCTGCGTTCGACTGTCACGACGAGCTGCAAACACACCTCGTGCGGTACGAACGGAACCGGCGTGTGCTGCTCGACGGGCTGCCGACGGTCGGCCTGGACCGGCTCGCCCCGGCGCAGGGTGCGTTCTATGTCTACGCCGACGTCTCGCACGTGACCGACGACAGCCAGAAGCTCTGCGCTGATTGGCTCCATCAACTCGGCATCGCCGCGACGCCAGGAACCGACTTTGATCCGTGGAACGGCCACGCGTATGTGCGGTTCTCGTTCTGTGGTGCCACCGAGGAAATGGAACGAGCGATCGAGCTACTCGGCTCCTGGAAGCCCTAGCCGACCCCGCGTGCTGATCAAGACGGGGGTGCAATGCGATCGATCAGACCCCACGCTCGGGCGGTGGTTGCATCGAGTTCGGTGCCACGGATCGCCCACCACGCGGTTCGCTGCCGACCACAACGCCGGCTCACGCTGACCGTGCCTCCGGCGCCGGGCACCAGGCCGAACCCGATCTCGGGAAGCCGGAAGGTCGTGGCCGGGTCGGCGATCACAGCGTGAGCGAAGGCCGGCAGCTCGATGCCGGCCCCGACGCAGCTGCCATGCACATGGACCCGAAGGCGGTCGCGGACCCGATGCACGAGCCGGGGGAGGCTGCGTATCGTTCGGACGTGATGGCCGACTGCGGGCGAGGGCGTACTGCCGAACTCGTCGAGGTCACCACCAGCGGAGAAGTTGGGTCCGTTGCCCCGCAGCACCGCACCGTCAAGGGTGCGGTCCAGATCGAGTAGCTCGAGGGCTTCGGTCAACTGGTCGCGCATCGCGATGTTGAGGGCGTTGCGTCGGTCCGGTCGGTTGAGCGAGATCGTCAACAGCCCGCCGTTGCGTTCGACTTCGACGACCGGCTCGGAAGCGTTAGGCGCTGAAGCCGTGCTAACAGCGGCAGTGCGTTGCTCAAGCCAGGACCGGAAGGTCTCGCCGGTCTGCAACACCGCATAGGTCAGCGACTCGCCATGCAGGGCCTGTTCGACGGTGGCGTGCTCGCAGAGCCGCAGCAGCTGGACGAGTGCGACCGACGCCTGCGGGCTCGCTGCAATGGCGGTGTGTAGTGCGTGGACCTCGGCATCGACATCGTCGACGATGACCGTCGTTGCGCCGTAGCCACCGTGTGTGAGGACGATGTCGAACGCGTCGATCAAGGCATTGAGCGACGGGTCGGGCTCGTCATCGACGACCGCCAGGTTGACCCAAGGAAGCGTGTGCAGCGCGGTGCCAAAGGCGTCGTGGATTTCAGGCCCTATCGAATGTCGGGTCGCGCCGCGCAGGTCGACCGCAAGCAGCGGGCACTGGCTCGCGCCGAGTCCGGCGATCGAACTCCAACGCTCGGCCGTTGCGGCTGCCTCGGCCGGCGTCAGGAGCATTGAGGTCAGCCGTCGCCGAGGTCGGAAATCTCGGACCGAAGGACGCGGCGCAGCAGCTTGCCGGTGTCGTTGTATGGCAGCTCATCGCGGAACACGACGTAGTCGGGAGAGCGCGACGAGCGCAGACGTTCGGCGACCAGTGCCTTGAGTTCGGCTTCGTCGACATCGCCGACCACGACCGCGCCGATGGTCTCGCCCCACTGCACGCTTGGTACGCCAATCACGGCTGCGTCTGCCACCGACGGATGCGACATGAGGACGTCTTCGATCTCGCCCGGTGAGATGTTCTCGCCACCGCGGATGATGACATCGTCGAGGCGCCCAGTGACGAACAGGTAGCCCTCTTCGTCGAGTTCGCCGCCGTCGTTGGTTGGGAACCAGCCCTCGGCGGTCAGCTTCGAGCCTTGTTGCAGGTATTCACCAGCGACTTGTTCGCCGCGAACCCAGACTTCGCCCGGCGTGCCCGCAGGGACTTCGTTGCCTTCTTCGTCGCGGATCGAGACCTCGAGCGAAGGCAGTGGACGGCCAACCGAGCCGAGGCGTCGACGCATGGCCGGGTCGTCGCTGGCGTGCGCGATCCAGTGATCGTCGGGGCCGAGCAGCGAGATCGTCGAACTCGTCTCGGTCAGGCCGTAGGCGTTCACGTAGGCGACGCCGGGGAGCAGGTTCATTGCTTGGTCAATGACGGGGAACGGCATGCGTCCGCCGCCGTAGCTCATCGCTCGGAGGGTCGGCAGCTCGTCGCCACGCTCGGCGAGACGTTCGACGATGCGGGCGAGCATGGTCGGGACGACCATGGCATGCGTGATGCCTTCGTTGGCGACAGCATCGATCCACGCATCGGCGTCGAAGTTCGGCAGCTGCACGATTCGGCGTCCGGCGTAGACCGAACTCAGCATCGCAGCCAGACCGGCGATGTGATACGGCGGCACCGACACCAGGGTCGCTTCGTCTTCGGCCGCGCCCATGTATTCGACCGAGCCAAGGATGTAGCCGGTCAGGTTCTTGTGCCGCAGCACGGCGGCCTTGGGGATGCCCGTCGTGCCGCTTGTGTAGAGCAGCACTGCGATGTCCTCGGGGTCGAACGGCCACTCGGCCTGGTCGATGCCGTCGCCCGCCGATGTCGTAGCAAGGAAGTCGTCGCGTTCGACAACGGTGATGCCTTCGACCGATTCGACGCGAGGGCCGTTGCCATCACCTGCGACCAGCGTTGCCGACGCCGTGCGTTCGGCCAGCGCAACAAGGTCGTCTTCGGCCAAGCGGTAGTTCAATGGGACGAACGGTTGACCAGCTGCGGCAGCACCGAACAACGCGATCGGCAGCGCTGGCGAACTCACGTCGAGCAGCGAGACCCGATCAGAACCGTTGTCCTTGAAAACCTGTCCTGCTCGCCCCGCTCGCTCCAGGAGCTCGGCATACGTGATGCCGCTGCCAATCGAACCGATTGCGGTGCGCTCTCCGAAGCCGCTCGCGGCCATGTCGAGCAAGGTCAGGATGTTCACGATGTTCCCCCTGGGCGGCTCCAACGTGATGGAGCCCTCGAAGCGCCCACACTAATCCGAGGCGGGGCTGCCAAACCCAGGCGGAGCTGCTCGGGTCGGACCCAAGCTCGGTGGGATCAGTCGGAAGCCGGAAGCGCGGTGGCTTCCTTGAGTGCCAGGGCGGTCTGACCAATACCGAGTGAACCGTCGCCGGGCTTGGTGCACAGGACTTCGATCGAACCGTCGGCGTCGGTGTAGCGCTTGCCCATCAACGTGCCGTCGGTCAGGCCGTCGACTGGCGTTGCTTCTGATGCCTCGGCAGTGGGCTCGACCATCGAGACGCCACCACAGGTGACGTCGACGTCTCCGCTGCCGCCGACCACGATGATCTCGGTCGAGCAGACGGCGCTCTTCAGCTTGAGGCCCGGACGAAGTTCCACAGATACTCCTCAGTACGTACGTGAACGGCCATGAACTTAGTGCCCCCGACTGGGCGGGAGGAAAGTTCGCGCCTAGCGGCTGTGATCGACCGGACCTTCGCCCGGGGGTTCGGGGCCCGTCGCGAGGTGAATGATGCCGTCGGCTTCGGGCGTGCCAGCCTCTTCGGCCTGAGTCCAGTGGAGGTACATGGGTGCTTCGTGGCGCAACAGGTCGAGCCAAATCGCGTAGTCGGCTTCGGGCAGATGGGCGCGTACGGCCGTCTCGCTGCCAAGGGTCACGAAGCCAGCCGACGACGAAGCGAACCGCTCCGAGAAGTAGATCTCGCTCGTCGACTCGCTCTGTTGGCCGTCGTGCACCATGACGTGCTGCAGCACCAACAGGCGGTCGGTTCCGAGTTGTCCGAGACGCCCGACGTGGGCGGTGTAACTCGTGATCTGTGCGCTTGGCATGTTGTTCCCCTCAAATGTCAGCGGCCGCAGAGTAACAAGCGCAGCGGAGCGGGGCACGAGCGGTGCTCATGCGCCCGGGCCAAATGCCGCGTTTGGCGCTGACCGAGCTGGAAGCGACGGTTCCGACCACTAGCGTGCCGGGGTGCTTCCCCTGACGATGACGAACCGCGGCAACGGCCTTCGCACCCTCGCGGCGGTGTCGATCATGCTGGTCGTGGCGCTGCTCGCAACGGCCTGTCAGGCGCAAACGACCGTGCAGTACTCCGAGCGCCAAGTCGGCGAAGCCGGTGCCGGTGTTGATGGAGATGGCACGGACCAGGGTTCGGGTGGGAACGGCCCTGGCGGCTCGACAGCAGGGCTTATGTCGGCAGCCGATGTGTACGAATCAATCGTCGGTTCAATCGTGTTCGTCGAGACCCCACAAGGCACGGGTACCGGCATCGTCATCGAAGATGGCTGGATCCTGACGAACGCCCATGTGGTCGAGCGCTACCCCGAGGTTCGCATCGGCCGCTCCGATGGCGTCGACTTGGGCGAGTATCCAGTCTTCAGCGTCGACTGGGTCTTCGACCTGGCGCTCGTTGGTCCGATCGATGATGCCGAGCTGATTCCATTCGACCGATCTTCCTCGAGCGACCTGTCGATCGGCGACCCGGTCATGCTGATCGGCTTTCCCGACGAAACGAACATGGACCCGACGCCGACGCTGACCGCTGGCATCGTCAGCCGTCGTCGCAGTCCTGCCGTTGGCGACTTCCCGTTTGTGCAGGTCGACGCAACGATCGCCCCTGGCCAGTCCGGCGGCGCACTGGTTGACATGAACGGCGACCTGATGGGCATCAGTGGACTCGAGTTCGGCGAAGGCGAGTTCGGTCTTGCGTTCGAGGCCGACGCCATGTGGCCCCGCATCGATGACCTCAAGCTTGCGCCGAGCGACTTGGTTCCTGCATCGGAACCCGTCTTCGAAATCGTCGCCGATGTCGGGCCCCGCAGCACCGCCGGCTTCATCGTCGAAGTCGACGCGGTCGGCCGGGCCGAAATTCTGGCGATTGGCGACGACGACCTCTACCTCGATCTGCGCACGCTCGGCGGCACGACCGCATCGGCGTTCGACGAAGCAGTCGACCCGTTCGTCGTCCCGCTCGAGGCCGAGGGTCGCAACTGGTTCATCGACGAGTTGCTCGAGGGCGGCGAGGAACTCGACGCCGAGATCGACCCCGGCGTCTACCAGGTCATCATCGGCACGTTCGGTACGACGAGCAAGCCTGTCACGGTGACCTCACCGAACCCGATGCGAGTATTCGCCGACCTCGAAGAAGGCGCGGAACTGCCCGTGGGCCTGATCGTCGAGGGCGAGTTCGACTGGTCCGGCGACTCTGACCTGTGGGAGCTGCCGCTCGAAGCAGGCGACTCGGTCACGATCACCTCAGACGGCATCGCTGACACGTTGCTATCGGTCCGCCTCGACGGGCTGCCCGTCGCCGGTAGCGACGACGAACTGCTCGGCCTCTTCGGTGTTGGCGCTCGAGTCGAGTTCGTGGCGCCCTCGACGGGTGTATACGAGGTCGAGGTCGGCACGTTCGATGACGACCGCTGGGGCTACCTCATCGAAGTCGTTGTCGAATAGCCGCGTCGAATAGGCGCGACGCCTAGTTGAGCGACGGGTCCTCGGGGACGTTCGCAAACCAGCGCAGGTCACCTTCTTGGCGGCGCAGCACCCGCTCGTACAAGCCATCGGGCTGCTCGCTCCACAGGTCGGTCGTCTCGGCGTCGACGGTAAACCAGCCGCCGCGGCTGAGCTCTCCATCGAGTTGCCCCGGCGACCATCCGGCGTAGCCGCGGAAGATGCGGAGCCGGTCGACGAGGGCGGCGGCGATGGCCGGATCGGCGTCGAGGTCGACGGTGCAGAGGTCGCCGGGGCCGATCGGCGTGGCGATCTCGCTGCCGACCTCGCCCAACTCGCCCAGCGAGCGGGCGACGCCGATGAACCCGTTCGGTTCGACCGGTCCGCCTTCGAACACGACGGCCGGGTCGAACGTCACGTCGGCCCAGCGGGGGAGCAGCTCGTCGATCTCGAGCTGGCTTGGGCGATTGATGATCACACCAAGCGCGCCGACATCGTCGTGATGGAGCATGAAGACGACCGACCGGTCGAAGACCCCGTCGCGAATCGCAGGCGAGGCGACGAGGAGACGTCCGGTGGTGTTTTCAGGCATGACGAGTCGGCGCTTCGTCTCAGACGAGCTCGCCGACCACGTAGTCGATGCAGGCAGCGAGAGCACGGGTGTCGTCGGGATCGATCGCGGGGAACAGCGACAGGCGCAGCTGGTTGCGCCCGAGCTTGCGGTAGCCGTCGGTGCCAACGATGCCATTCGCCGCAAGTACGTCGGCAACCGTGTCGGCGCTCACCGAATCGTCAAGGTCGATCGTGGCGACGACATGGCTGCGGTGGGCCGGGTCGGCGACGAACGGAGTCGCAAGCTCGTGCGCATCTGCCCAGCCGTACAGGAACTCGGCCTTTTCGTCGCAGCGGCTGGCCGCCCATTCGAGGCCGCCTTGCTCGTTCATCCACTCGGTGGCGTGCATCGTCAGATAGATGGTCGCCAGGGCCGGGGTGTTGTACGTCTGGTTCTTGCGAGAGTTGTCGAGAGCGGTGCCGAGATCGAGACCGGCGGGGATCCAGCGTCCGGATGCCTTGACCGATTCGATGCGTTCAACGGCGGCCGGGTTCGACAGTGCGAGGAACAGGCCGCCGTCGCCAGCGAAGCACTTCTGCGGAGCGAAGTAGTACATGTCGCAGTCGTCGGTGTTCCAGCGAAGGCCACCAGCTGCGGACGTCGCGTCGACAGCGACAAGACCAGAGGCGCCCTCGGGGCGGTGTACTGGCACGGAGACACCGGTCGATGTCTCGTTGTGCGGGTAGGCGTAGACGTCGATCGAGTCGTCGGCGACCATCTCGGGCCGGGCACCCATCTCGGACTCGATGATCATCGGGTCGCTCAAGTGAGGAGCCGCTGTCGTGCACTTGGCGAACTTCGACGAGAACTCGCCGAACGACAAGTGCTGGGCGCGGTCGTTGATGAAGCCGAACGAGAGGGCGTCCCAGAGCAGGGTCGCGCCGCCGTTGCCGATGATGACTTCCCAGTCTTCAGGAAGCGAGAAGAACTCGCGCATGCCGTCTTGCATGCGAGCGACGATGTTCTTCACCGCTGGCTTGCGATGGCTCGTTCCCATGAACGATGTGCCGGTGGCGGCCAGATCGTCGAGGGCCTCGACCCGGACCTTGCTGGGTCCAGATCCGAACCGGCCGTCAACGGGCAGGAGGTCCGAGGGGATGGTGATGTTCGGCGTTTCGCTCACCTGTCAAGTCTGCCAGCCCCACCGGTGAACACGCGGTGAATAGCTCGACTGACTGCGAGCGATTTCTGACACACTGCCCGGGTGACTTCTGAGGTGACTTCCGCTCTTTCGCGCCGTGTCGGTGCTATCGCTCCTTCGGCGACGCTGGCCGTGTCGAGCAAGGCCAAGGCGCTCAAGGCGCAGGGCAAACCTGTGATTGGCTTCGGCGCTGGTGAGCCTGACTTCGCTACGCCTGAGCACATTGTCGAGGCAGCCATAGCTGCGTGCAGCGTTCCCGTAAACCACCGCTATTCGGCGACGCCGGGCTTGCCGGAACTTCGAGAAGCGCTGGTTGCTAAGACGCAGCGGGACTCGGGATTCTCGGTGACCGCGGACCAGATCGTGGTTACCAATGGCGGCAAGCAGGCGGTCTTCAATGCGTTCGCTGCGCTCTTGAACCCGGGCGACGAGGTCCTGCTGCCGACCCCGTACTGGACGACCTACCCCGAGCCGATCCGGTTGGCCGGAGCGACACCCGTCGAGCTTCCTACCGATGTCGCCAGCGGCTTCCGCGTCACCGTCGATCAACTCGAAGCGGCCCGCACGGCGAATACCAAGGCGTTGATCTTCGTTTCGCCATCGAACCCGACCGGAGCGGTGTACCCCCGAGCCGAGATCGAGGCGATCGGACGCTGGGCGGTCGAGCACGACATCTGGGTGATCTGCGACGAGATCTATGAGCACCTGGTCTACGGCGAGGCCGAACATCATTCGATGCCGGTGGTCGTCCCCGAGCTGGCCGATCGCGCCATCGTGCTCAACGGTGTCGCCAAGACGTACGCGATGACGGGCTGGAGAGTGGGTTGGATCATTGGGCCTCCGGCATTCGCCAAGGCCTGCTCGACGCTGCAGTCGCACCAGACGTCGAACGTGTGCAACGTCGCCCAAGCCGCAGCCCTCGCCGCTGTCGCCGGCCCGCTCGAACCTGTCTACGCAATGCGAGAAGCGTTCGACCGCCGCCGCCAACTCATCTACTCGGGCCTCAGCGCCATCGATGGTGTGACCGTGCTCGAACCC
>CALDGN010000421.1 GCA_937942965.1 uncultured Acidimicrobiales bacterium
AAGCCCGACGCCGTTGAACGGAACCTCGTCGGAGAAATCCTCGCCCGTTTCGAGCGCAAGGGCCTCAACATCGTGGCCATGCGCATGCTGACGATCGACGCTGACCTTGCTGGCCAGCACTATGCCGAACACGTTGGCAAGCCGTTCTACGACGGCCTTGTCGAGTTCATCGGTCGCTCGCCCGCGGTCGCCTTCGTGCTCGAAGGCACCGAGGACACCTGGTCGATGGTCCGCAAGATGATGGGCGGCACCAACCCCGCCGAAGCCGAGCCCGGCACCATCCGTGGCGACCTCGGCACGCTCTTCACCGAGAACCTCGTGCACGGCTCCGACAGCGCCGAAAGCGCCGCCCGCGAGATCGGCCTCTTCTTCCCCGAGCTGTAGATCTTCGCGGAGCCACAGGCTCCGACCGCTCAAACAGCGCCCGAGCATCACTCGGGCACGATCTCTGTTCTCACCGATCTGGTGCCCGGAAACCGGGTGTCAGATCGGTGAGTTCGTTTTGGGACCGGAAGCAACGCGGCGAGGAGAGACCGTCCCCGGCGGAGATCGCGTGTTGCTTGCGAGACACCTGAGCAAATTGAGCCTTGTGGGGCTGCCGTTCTTTGCAGTTTCTTTACAACTGATCGCTATCATCGGGTCATGCCCCGTTCCGAGTCCGCGCGTACGCGCAGACTGGTGCAAGCGGAGTGGGATCCGACCGTCCACCGAGGTGCTGATCGCCGATGAGCAGCTTCATGCACAGCGTTGCCGGCCTTGTGAGCCGGGATATGGCCGTAGACCTCGGCACGGCGAACACGCTCGTCTACGTACGGGGTGAAGGCATCGTTCTCGACGAACCATCGGTCGTCGCGGTCAACATTCACGACGGCAAAGCGCTCGCCGTCGGCCAAGAAGCCAAGCGCATGATCGGCCGCACGCCGAACCACATCCAGGCGATCCGCCCGCTCAAAGACGGCGTCATCGCCGACTTCGATGTGTGCGAGCGAATGCTGCGCCACTTCATCCAAAAGGTGCACCCGAGCCGCTTCGCGAAACCTCGCATGGTGATCTGCGTGCCGTCGGGCATCACCGGCGTCGAAAAGCGCGCCGTGCAAGAGGCCGCCGAATTCGCCGGAGCACGACGCCCGGCCTTCATTATCGAAGAGCCGATGGCCGCCGCCATCGGGGCTGGCCTGCCCGTCCAAGAACCGGCCGGCAACATGATCGTCGACATCGGCGGTGGCACCACCGAGGTCGCCGTCATCTCGCTCGGCGGTGTGGTCGTGAGCCGATCCGTCCGCGTCGGCGGCGATGAGCTCGACAATGCCATCACGCAGTACGCCAAGAAGGAACACAGCCTGGTCCTCGGCGAGCGCACCAGCGAAGACGTCAAGCTTGCGCTCGCGTCGGCGTGGCCGCTGCGCGAAGAGATGTATGCCGAAGTCCGAGGCCGTGACCTCGTGACCGGCCTCCCCAAGACCGTGGTCACCTCGACCATCGAAGTCCGCGAAGCGATTGAAGAACCCGTGTCGGCGATCGTCGATGCGGTCAAGGTCACCCTCGACAACACGCCGCCCGAACTCGCCGCCGACATCATGGAGCGCGGCATCATGCTCGCCGGTGGCGGTGCACTCCTCGCAGGCCTGCCCCAGCGGCTCCACAACGAGACCGGCATGCCGGTCATGGTGGCGCCCGACCCGCTCTATGCCGTCGCACTCGGATCCGGGCAAACGCTCGAAGACTTCGACGTGCTCAAGGACGTTCTGTTCTCATCGGCCCACGACTGAGCCTTCCACGCTCGTCTCCTTAGCTGCTTGCGACGCGACTGACCCATGGCCGTACTTGACCCTCGACGCCGCCGTCGATCGACCCTGATCCTGCTGCTGCTCACGTCGATCACCCTGCTTTCGCTCGACTACCAGGGCTTTGCGCCATTGAGTGCGGTGCAGTCGGGTGTCCGCAGCCTGGTCGACCCATTGGCCGGTGGCGCCGATTCGGTGACCTCGCCCTTCACCAACGCATGGAAGTCGTTCACCGACTTCGATGACATGGAAGCCGAAAACCAGCGCATGCGAGAAGAGATCGCCGAGTTACGGGCGATGTCGATCCAGTCAAGTGCTGCCGAAGAAGCGTTGCGTGACCTACTCGACGAGATCGACATCGACTACGTCGGCGGCGCCGACACCGTGATTGGCCAAGTCATCGAACGGCCCGGCAACTTCCAGAGCTATTCGGTCGAAATCGACCGTGGCAGCAACGACGGGCTCCGCGAGGGCATGCCCGTCGTGACGAGCGCCGGCCTCGTCGGACGCGTCGCCTCGGTCCAAGACGACTTTGCCGAGGTGCGGCTGTTGCACCAAGACGGGTTCTTGCTCGGCATCCGGGTCATCGGCACCGGTGATATCGCGTTGGCCGAAGGCCAAGGACTCGGCCGTGACCTCGAAGTCACCGTCGCCGAAGGCGCAAGCGAAAACACCGACATCGAAGTCGGTGCACCGGTCGTGACGAGCGGCATCCAGGGCAGCTCGTATCCGCCCGATCTCGCCGTCGGGATCATCAGCGACGTGAGCTTCGACTCGGCGTCACTTGAGCTCAAGGCTCGGGTCAAACCCGTCGCCGATCTGGGGAATCTCCGCTTCGTGACGGTGATTCTGTGGACGGTTGATGGAGAATCGACACCGTGAATGGTGGTTGGGCGCTTCGCGTCGTCAGCGTTGCGGTGCTGGTGCTGGTCGTGCATCTCGGCATCGCCCCTGATCTGCGCTTCGCTGGTGTCGCCGCAGAGCTGCCCATCGGCCTCGCACTTGCCGCAGGGTTGACCGGCGGCGTCGAACGCGGCGCCATCTTCGGCTTCGTCTTCGGGTTCGTCGTCGACCTGTTCCTGTTCACGCCGATCGGGCTCAGTGCGCTGATCTTCGGCGTCGGTGGCTGGATCGCCGGTCACGTGTTTATGGACCGCCTCGAAGAGTCGCCGTTGCTGTCTGCGGTCGCGATTGGTGCTGGCACAGCCATCGGCCTGTTGGCGTTTGTTGTCCTGGGGTTGGCGTTGGGCGAAGCGTCGCTGCGTGAAGCCCCGATCGGCCGCATCATCGTGATCTCGTCGTTCATCAACGCAATCGTCGCCTTCGCCCTGATGTGGCTCGCGCACTGGATGTGGGCGGTCGACCCGTTGGGCGGCCGCGGTCGGCTCGGAGCCGGAAGGAACTTCGGGCTGTGACCGAGCAATCGCCGCTGCGGCTCGCGATGCTCGGCGTCCTCGTCGTGGGTCTCTTCACCTCGCTGTTTGCGCGCATGTGGTACCTGCAGGTTGTCGAAGAGCAGCGTGACCTGGCCCAGCTCCAGGCAGCCCAGAACCTGACCCGCAAGGTGTTCATCGATGCGCCTCGCGGCCGTGTGCTCGATCGCAACAACAACGTGCTCATCGATAATCGACTCGTCAACGAAGTCGTCGTCGACAAGTTCACCTATCGCGAAGAGATTCCGAGCGAGTCCGGTCAGCGAGAGTTTGCGATCAAGCTCGCCACCGAGATCAGCGCCGCTGGACGCCTGATCAAGGCCGCCGATATCGAAGCCGCGTTGAACGACCAGAAGTTCGGGCCATTCGACCTTGTGCCGATCGCGACCGATGTGCCCGAACGGTTCTCGATCCTGATCGGGGAGCGGGCCCACGAATTCCCCGGTGTCGAAATCCGCAAGACGACCGTTCGCTTCTATCCGTACGGCGCCCGCGCTGCACACCTGCTCGGATACGTGGGGCCGATCAGCGAAGAGCGCTTTCAGTCATTGGCCGATAGTCCCAAGCTGTATCGGCGCACCGACGAGATCGGCGAAGCCGGCGTCGAGGCCAGCCTCGAAGACATCTTGCGCGGCACGCCTGGCGTCGAGGTCATTGAGATCGACGCGGCCGGAAACCGAATCGGGCGTCCGATCAGTCAGACGCGTCCGATTCCGGGCAACGACGTGCGGCTCACCATCGACATCAACCTGCAAGCCCTCGTCGAGGACGAGCTGGCCAAGGGCGTGCGCGACGCCCGCGAACGGCTTGACGAGAGCGACAAAGAGAACCCCACCGAGTTCGTCGCCCCTGGTGGCGCCATGGTGCTCCTTGACCCCGATGGGGCGCGAGTCCTGGCGATGGCGTCGTACCCGACCTATGACCAACGCTTCTTCATCCAAGAAGTCCGCCCCGAAGCCGAGTTCAACGTCTTGCGCGACGACCAGAACGCGCCACTGCTCGATCGAGCGAGCGCCGGCAACTACGCGCCCGGCTCGACGTTCAAGCTGATCACGGCGTATGCAGCGCTCGACACGGGCCTGCTCGGCGACCGAGGGTTCTTGAAGCGGAACCAGTTCTTCGTCGATGAGGGCATCTGGCGCGTCGGCGGCGACGACTGCTTCGGTCCCGGTTGCACCATCGAGAACGCGGGACAGAAGCCGCTGGGCGACATCGACATCCGCGATGCGATCGAACAGTCGAGCAACATCTACTTCGGTCAGCTCGGGTTCCAGTTCAACGTGCGCCAGGGCTTTAGCGTCGATCAGCTGATCGACGTCGCCCAAGACTTCGGCTACGCAACCCGTCCCGACGCGATCGCTGGCGCGATCACGGGCGGCATTCCATCCCCAGAAACGGCCGGTGCGGCCGCCAACCTCGCGGTTGGTCAGGGCCTGATGATCGCGACGCCACTCCAGATTGCGAACAGCTACGCCGCCATCGCCAACGGTGGCTTCGTCTACTCGCCAATGCTGGCCGAGGCGGCCATCGATCCGGCCACCGAAGAGATCGTCATCGACTACCAGCCTCGCCTCATCAACGAGCTGTACATGCCCGAAGAGTTCTACGAGCCGCTCATCTCGGGGCTGACCGGCGTGACCACGAGCGAAGACGGCACGGCGGCCGAGGCGTTCGAGAACTTCCCGATGAGCCGGTTCTTGGTACTCGGCAAGACGGGCACGGTCGAGAATCCGCCCAAGCAGGACAATGCTGCATTCGCCGCGTTCGGTCCGTGGCCGAACCCGCAGTACGCAGCGGTCACCTACATCGAACAGGCCGGGCTTGGCGGCGACGCGGCCGCTCCGGTCGTCGCCGCTGTCTTCGAACGCATCGCGAACGACGACATCCAGACAGTGCCGACCGAGGCCGAAGCCGACGACCTGATCAGCGAGTCCGAAGCCATCGCCGAAGAAGAACGTCTGCAGTCCGAACGCGAAGCCGAGCTCGAGGCGCAACGCGCCGAGGCTGCAAGCGACGACGATCCTGGCTTCGAGGTCCTCGTGCCGGGCGGTGACGTGGGGCTCCCTCCAGCCGACGCAGATGATGCCGACACCGAGAGCGCCGCGTCTCCCGATGGCGGAGGCGGCTGAGATGACGACGTCATTCGAAGGCAACCGGTCCCTCAATCCCCGCAGCGATCCAGCATCGCCGTGGTGGCACATCGACGTCACGCCGGTGCTCGCCGCAATGGGCCTCGGCATCATCGGCCTCATCGCCATCTACTCGGCGACCCGAGGTCGTGACCCGGACAACTACATCACGTTCTTCATCGAACGCCAGGGCATGTTCCTGGTCGTCGGGCTGGTACTCGTCGCCGTCTCTTTGATCTTCGACTATCGCCTGCTGCTGCGGTTCGCGCCGCTGGTCTACGCCGGCAATGTCGCTCTGCTCGTGCTGCTGCGGTTCTTCGGTACCGAGGGCGCATTCGGTGTGCGGTCGTGGTTCCGGTTGCCGAGCGGCTTCCTGCTGCAACCGTCCGAGTTCGGCAAGCTCGCGCTCATCGTCATGGTGGCCGCGTTGTTGAGTCGCAACGACGACGGCATGTTGTCGTTCAACGAACTCGTCACGGTGACGATGGTGGCTGCGCTTCCGCTTCTGCTCGTGGCGATGCAGCCTGACTTCGGGACGGCGATGGTCTACACGGCGATCATCGCCGCCATGCTGCTGGTCGGCAATGCCCAAGCCCATCATCTGGTGGTGCTGATCGGCGCCTCGATCGTGATGATCGGGTTGGCGTTCAACTCTCGGTTCGTCGACGGGTTTCAGCGAAACCGTCTCGAGAGCTTTCTCGATCTCGAGAGCGAGTTTCGCTACAACACCAACCAGGCTGAGATTGCGATCGGTAATGGTGGTGTGACGGGCGCTGGGTTCGGCGAGGGAACGCAGACGAAGTCGGGGCTGGTGCCTGCCCAAGAGACCGACTTCATCTTCACGGTGATCGGCGAAGAGTTCGGTTTCGCAGGCGGCACCGTCCTGCTCGGTTGCTTCGCTGCGCTGTTGTGGCGCCTTTACCGGATGGCTCGCCTGGCTGGCGATGCCTTCGGCAGCTACCTGATCACGGGCGTGTTCGCGATGTTCGCCTTCCAGATGTTCCAGTCGGTCGGTATGACCATGGGCATCATGCCAGTGACGGGTATTCCGCTGCCGTTCGTGTCGTACGGAGGTTCGTCCGCGCTGACGAGCTTCTTAGGGATCGGTCTGGCCGTCAACGTGCACATGCGACGCTTCGGAGCCGGCATCGACGCCGAAGTCGGCACTAACCGCTAGGCGGCAGAGGGGCGGCGGGGCATTGGCCCGGAAACGGGAGCCCTGACGGGTACCCTGACCGACCATATGAGTTCGCTCTGGTCGCAGCTTGAACCGATGTTGTCTCGGGTCGAGAAACCCGCTCGCTACATCGGCTGTGAAGAAGGCTCCGCCGCCCCCGAGTACACCGAGGGTGCCGTGTCCTGGCTCCTTGCGTACCCGGACACGTACGAGATCGGCTTGCCGAACCAGGGCCTGCAGATTCTCAACGAGATTCTGAACGAACGCCCCGATGCGGTGTCCGAACGCACCTATGCGCCGTGGACTGACCTCGAAGCCGAGATGCGGGCCGCGAACCTGCCGCTGTTCTCGGTCGAGACCCATCGGGCAGCTGGCGAATTCGACATCATCGCCTTCAACCTTTCCAGCGAGCTTGTCTACACGAACCTGCTGAACTGCCTGGATCTGGCCCACGTGCCCATCCGGGTCGCAGACCGCACGCACGAGCACCCGCTCGTCGGCGCTGGCGGTCACGCTACGTTCAACCCTGAGCCACTGGCTGACTTCCTTGACTGGGTCGGCATCGGCGACGGCGAAGAAATCGTTGGCGACGTCAACGAGGTTGTGCACGCCTGGAAGCACTCGGGCAGCACCGACCGCGAAGAAGTCCTCCGCCAGCTTTCCCAGATCGAAGGCGTCTATGTGCCGTCGCTCTACGACGCGACGTTCGACGGCAAGAAGCTGCTCTCGATCGAGCCCCGGTTCCCCGAGGTTCCTGAGATCGTTGAGAAGCGCACGGTTGCTGACCTGGCCGACTGGCCGTACCCCAAGCAGCAGCTTGTCCCGCTGACCGAAGTCGTCCACGACCGTCTCAGCGTCGAAGTCTTCCGTGGCTGTACCCGTGGCTGCCGCTTCTGCCAAGCGGGCATGATCACGCGCCCCGTGCGCGAGCGTCCTGCCGAGCAGGTCCGCACCATGATCCAAGAGGGTCTGCGCCGCACCGGCTACGACGAGGTTGCGCTGACCTCGCTTTCGACGGCCGACTTCAGCGGCATCACCGAGGTCGTCAAGGCGACCATCGAAGACGACTCGATGGGTTGCGGCGACGTCAGCGTCTCGCTCCCAAGCCTGCGCGTCGATGCGTTCACCGTCGGCATCGCTGCCGAGTTGCAGCGCGGCCGCCGCAGCGGCCTCACGTTCGCCCCCGAGGCGGGCACGTGGCGTATGCGCCAGGTGATCAACAAGCTGATCACCGAAGAAGATCTCTATGCCTCCGTCGAAGGCGCCTTCTCCCAGGGGTGGCGCCGCGTCAAGCTGTACTTCCTCACCGGTCTGCCAACCGAGACCGACGAAGACACGCTCGGCATCGCCGAACTCGCCAAGAACTGTGTGGCGATCGGCAAGAAGTACAACAGCGGCGCTTCGGTCACCGTGTCCGTGGGCGGCTTTGTGCCCAAGCCATTCACGCCGTTCCAGTGGTTCGGCCAGAACACGATCGAAGAACTGAACCGCAAGATTTACCTGCTGCGCGACGAGGTCAAGAAGACCAAGGGCGTGCAGATGAAATGGCACGACCCAGCAGCGACCTTCGTCGAAGGCATGTCGAGTCGCGGCGATCGCCGCCTCGGCGCTGTTATTGAACAGGTGTGGCGCGAAGGCGGCACGTTCCAAGAGTGGAGCGAGCACTTCGACGTCGGCCGATGGAACCAAGCCATGGAGGACCATGGCCTTTCCGTCGAGTGGTACACCTACCGGCACCGCGAAGAAGACGAAGTCTTCCCGTGGGATCACCTCAACGCCGGTCTACACAAGGATTTCCTCTGGCAAGACTGGCGCGACGCGCTTGACGAAGTCGGCCTTGAGGATTGTCGGTGGACGCCCTGCTACGACTGCGGGGCCTGCACTGGCTATGGAATCGAGCATGTAGTCGCTTCGGCAACACCTCCTGCAGGTGGCAGCCAAGGCACCGGCCAGGATCTGGCCAAAGGACACGAGGTGAGTGTCCAACTACTAGCTCGACCCGTCGGCGCAACGTGAGTCCGGTTCGTAAGCCGCAGGTTCGCTTGCGGTACTCGAAGCTGGGCAAGGTGCGCTTTACGAGCCACCGAGACATGGCCCGCGTCTGGGAGCGAGCCATTCGCAAGGTACAGCTCCCGATCGCGTACAGCGAGGGCTTTTCGCCTCGCGCCAAGCTGTCGTTCGGCCTCGCGCTTCCGACCGTCTTCGAGTCGGCTGCCGAGTACGTCGACATCACGCTCGAGGACACGGTCGAAGTCGACCCGCTGCCCGAGATGCTCACCAACGTGATGCCCGAAGGCATCGATGTCACGGGCGCGATTGCGCTCACTGGCAAGGTCGAGTCGCTGCAGGAATGCGTCGAGTCGACCACCTGGTCACTGTTCGTCAACAGCGATCCCGACGAGCTTCAGGCGTGGGCAGCGAACGTGCTGGCCGCCGATGAGCTGCTCGTCACACGCGAACGCAAGGGCAAGAGCCGCACCGACGACGTGCGGCCAGCCATCCTCGAGATCGAGATCAAGCCCGGCCAGCCGGAAGATGTTCCAGCTGCGACCGCCGAGGTGTTTGCGCACCTCGCCGCAAAGCCACGTGCGTTGCGTCCGCTTGAGCTCCTCGAGATCAACCCGTCGGGTAGCACCGAAGAGCCTTCACGGACTTCGGTGCCGAGCCACTTTGTGCTCGGCCGACGGATCCATCAATTCATTGCGCCAGTCGGCGCCCGCCGCGATCCGCTCGCGGTCGGTGCTGCCGAGGCGTCGCACGACCTGAGTTGTGCGTCATGAGAAGGGACCACCACCATGGCCGACTCCACCGAGTCAGCACAGAACCGCGGCAACAACGACCGCGGATCGGGCGGTAACGCTCGAAACCAGAGCAACGACAACAACCGCAGCAATAACAACGGAAATCAGAACCGCAACCGCAACCGCCGTCGTGGCGGCGGCCAAAACCAGAGCGATCAGAAGCCGAAAATCGGCGACTCCCGTCCCGCTCCCGCCCACGCGAACCAGGACCAGGGCGGCGGGGATCAGGGCGGTCAGCAAGGCGGCGATGAGAACCGCGGCGGCCGCAACCAAGGTGGCCGCAACCGCGGTCGTGGCCAAGGCGGCCAGAACCAGAACAAGCAGAACAATGGCAATCAGGGCGGCGGCAACCAGGGCGGGGGCAACCGCGGCAACCAGAACCAGGGCGGCGAAAACCGCAACGACGGTGAAGGCGACGGCAACCGTCGCCGGCGTCGCCGCGGCGGCCGAGGCCGTGGTCGCAACCGCCAGGGTCGCGCCCCCGAGACCCAGACCGGCGTCGAACTCGACGAGGCAACCCTCGCCAAGCGCCGCGGCAAAGAACGCGACGGCCGCCCGATCGGCCGCTACCTCATGGCCGTGCACGTGCACAACGACACGCGCCACATTGCGATCCTCGAGGGTCGCACGCTGATCGAGTACTACGTCTCGCGTCCGACCGACGACATCACCCAGATCCACGGCAACATCTACATGGGCCGAGTCCAGAACGTGCTTCCGGGTATGGAAGCGGCGTTCATTGACATCGCCACGCCAAAGAACGCAGTGCTCTATCGCGGCGACGTGCAGTACGACCCCAAAGAGTTCTCCGGATCTCGGGGTGCGCCTCGCATCGAGCAGATGCTCAAGGCCAAGCAGATGATCCTCTGCCAGGTCGTCAAGAACCCGATCGCTCACAAGGGCGCTCGCTTGACCCAAGAGATCTCGCTGCCGGGCCGCTTCGTCGTGCTCGTGCCGAACAGCGATACCTACGGCATCTCCAAGCGCCTGCCCGACAAGGAACGCACTCGTCTGCGCAAGATCCTTGACGGCATCAAGCCCAAGGAGCACGGCGTCATCGTTCGTACTGCGGCCGAGAACGTCACCTCCGAAGAGCTCGAGCTCGATGTCGCTCGTCTGCTCAACCAGTGGAACATCATCCAAGAGGACTCCAAGCGCCAGGGCGGACCTCGTCTGCTCAACCGTGAGCCCGATCTGGCCGTGCGCCTGATCCGCGAAGAGTTCAACAAGGAGTTCCGAGGCGTTGTCCTCGACGACAACTCGCTCTTCGAAGAAGTCGCCGGCTACATGAACGCTGTCACGCCTGCGTTGTCGGACCGCATCGAGTACTACGACACTGCCACCGAAGGCATCGATCTGTTCGAGCGCTACCACGTCTACGAACAGCTTCAGAAGGCCCTCGATAAGAAGGTCTGGTTGCCGAGCGGCGGTTCGCTCATCATCGAGCACACCGAAGCGCTGACGGTGATCGATGTGAACACCGGCAAGAACGTCGGTAAGTCGAGCCTCGAGGACACGGTCTTCCGCAACAATCTCGAGGCCGCTCGTGAGACGGCTCGCCAACTGCGCCTGCGCGACATCGGCGGCATCATCGTGATCGACTTCGTCGACATGGAGAACCGCAAGAACCGCGCCGAGGTCGTGCGAGTGTTCCGCGAGGAGCTGGCGCTGGACAAGACCCGCACCCAGGTCTACGACATCAGTGAGCTTGGTCTGGTCGAAATGACCCGCAAGCGCATCGGTGAGGGCCTGCTCGAATCGGTCAGCACGGGCTGCTTCACCTGCGACAGCAACGGCTTGTTGTTCGACGACTCGCTGTTCGGGCATCGCCAAGCGATTCCGGGTCCAAGTGTGTCGTCTGTCCAGGCGTCAAAGTAGGGCGACGCTTCGCACATCGGCACCGCTAGCATGGTGCGCTTATGTACGCAGTAGTCGCCACAGGCGGGAAGCAGTACAAGGTCGAAGAAGGTCAGGTGCTCGAAGTCGAGCGCGTGGGTGATGTCGGCAGCGATGTCGAGCTCCGCCCTGTCCTGCTCGTCGATGGCTCCGCCGTCATGTCGACCCCTGCTGATCTCGCCGGTGCCTCGGTCAAGGCCAAGGTGCTCGAAGAAGTCAAGGGTCCGAAGATCAACGGATTCGTTTACAAGAGTGCAAGCAACAACCGTCGTCGGTGGGGTCACCGCCAGACGCTCGCTCGCATCGAAATCACCGGAATCTCGAAGGGTTAGGAGCGGCTCATGTCAAAGACCAAAGGTGGCGGCTCAACACGCAACGGGCGCGATTCACGTGCTCAGCGCTTGGGCGTCAAGGTATTCGACGGCACCGCAGTGACCGCCGGTTCGATCATCGTCCGCCAGCGTGGAACCAAGTTCCACCCCGGCGTCAATGTCCGCAAGGGCAAGGACGACACCCTCTTCGCTGTTGCTGATGGCAAGGTGAAGTTCGGTAGCCGCCACGGCAAGAAGGTTGTGAACATCCTCACGGATGCATAACCACACGTTCTGACGCAAAGCCGTCTCTGCAACCTCCGGGTCTGCAGAGGCGGCGTTCGTCGTTTTCCGGACCTATACGCCGCGGGGCAGTTTGTCCTGGGCCCAGCCGAGGTGTTCGACGGCCATCGCAAGTGCGAAGCGGTCGGTCATGCCGCTGACGTAGCGCACGGCACCGGCGGTGATGTCCTCGATCGAAGTGCCGGCCGCCATACCGTCGCCGATCGAGGCGGGGTGATGGATCAGCCACTCGGTGAGCTGCTGGAGCAGATCGATGACGTTGGCTGCTTGGTCACGAGCGTCGGGGCGCAGGTAGATGCGGTCGTAGTTGAACGCCCGAAATGCAGCGAGGGCGTCGGCGGTGGTCTCGTCGCATCCGATCGCGCCAGCAGCAGCGGACGCATCGATCATGCCGGTGATGAAGCCGGCCAACTGGGTGCGACGGTCCTTGCCGACGATCTCGGTCACGGACTGCGGCAGGTCGCCTGGTCCGACGATGCCAGCAGACACAGCGTCTTCGAAGTCGTGGCAGACATAGGCGATGCGGTCGGCCCAGGCGACGACTTCGCCTTCGGGCGTCATTGGTGCAGGTCGGTTCCAGCTGTGGTTCCGGATCGCGTCGACCGTCTCGTTGCACAGATTCAGGTGCTCGAGCACGACATCGGCGCCATAGACCGCGTGGTGGTAGCCGCCCGGCACGAACGGGCTGAGGGCGTCTTCGGACGCATGTCCAGCGGGGCCATGCCCGCAGTCGTGGCCAAGCGCCGCGGCCTCGGTCAAGGCGACGTTGAGCCCGAGGGGCCGAGCGATGCTGACCGCGACCTGGGCGACTTCGATCGCGTGGGTTAGGCGATTGCGGAGGTGATCGTTGTCCGGCGCGACGAACACCTGACACTTACCGGCCAGCCGCCGGAATGGCTTGCTGTGCTTGATGCGATCGAGATCGCGCTCGAAGCAGGTGCGAAAGCGGTCGGGTTCTTCGGCGATGGCTCGGTCGCCAGCACCCTCGGCCCGAGTCGCACCCGAGGCCATCGCCTCGTGCTGGGCGTCTTCTCGTGCGCCTCGCTCGGGCGGCACCAGGCCGGGCTCGCTGAACGCAATGGCGGTGTGGGCGGCGATGAGCCCAGCACTGGCAACCCCGGTGTGGCGAGGATCCGGCTTGGAATAGTCAGGCGACGACGTCACCCGTTGATCGTACTTGCGGGGTACGACGCTCCCCGGCGTTCCGGGGGTGCAACGTTTTGGCTGCGACCCCAGTTGGGGCGACGGTCACAGAAGAGGGGCGGGGAGAGGCCGTAGCCTTGTGAGGTGCGCCAGAGCCAGTTCGTCGACGAATGCTCCATCAACGTCCGCGGTGGCGATGGGGGAGCAGGCTGTGTGTCGTTTCGTCGCGAGGCCATGGTCGCCATGGGCGGCCCCGATGGCGGCGATGGCGGCAAGGGCGGCGACGTCTGGCTGGTCGCCGACCACAATGTCGCGTCGCTCCTGAACTACCGCGACCATCCCCACCGCCGAGCCGACAACGGCAAGCACGGATCAGGTCAGAAGAAGCACGGCAGCTCCGGCTCTGACTTCGAAGCCAAGGTGCCGGTCGGAACGATCGTCAAAGACCGAGACGACGGCCGCATCCTCGTCGATCTCTCGAACCACGGCGACCGCTGGCTGGCCTCAGCCGGTGGCGACGGCGGCCGCGGCAACGCCCGCTTCCTGTCGAACGCTCGTCGCGCTCCGAAGTTCGCCGAACAGGGCGAAGAGGGCCACGAACGCTGGATCCGGCTCGAGCTCAAGCTGCTCGCCGACGTCGCACTGATCGGTTTCCCGAATGCAGGCAAAAGCACCCTGATCTCGCGCATCTCGCGGGCCAAGCCAAAGATCGCGAACTACCCGTTCACCACGCTCGAACCGAACCTGGGCGTGGTCCAGCTCGACGACTTCGATTTCGTGGTCGCCGACATCCCTGGCCTCATCGACGGTGCCAGCGAAGGTCGGGGCCTCGGGCACCAGTTCCTGCGCCACGTCGAACGCGCTCGCGCTCTCGTTGTGCTCGTCGACCTCGCCCCGATGGACGGCCGCAGCGTGCGAGAGCAGCTCGACGTGCTGCGCGAAGAACTCATGGAGTACCAGCCCGAGTTGCTGGACCGGCCACGGATGATCATCCAGGCCAAGTCCGATGTTGCGCAGATCGAACCCGAACCTCAGTACCTGCAGATCTCGTCGGTGACGAACCAGAACATGGACGTCCTGATCGGCCAGATGGCCGACCTCGCACGCGAAGGCCGCGCCGACCGTGAGCTCGTCGTCAAGGCACCGACGATCCATCGTCCGGCTTCGGAATCGGTAAGCATCGGTCGTGGCGACGACGGCTCGTACATCGTGATCGGACGCCAAGCCGAGCGGGCCGTGGCGCTCAACGACCTGACCGACCCCGACGCGCTCGCCTATGTGCATGACCGTCTGCGGGGCCTCGGCGTCGAGAAGCGCCTTGAGCGTGCCGGCGTCAAGCCGGGCGACATCGTCGTGATCGGCGACCTCGAGTTCGAATGGGAAGAAGGCGGGTTCTGATGAGCGCTGGCTCGCTCAGTGGAGCCAACAACTCGGCCCGCACCATCGTCGTCAAGGTCGGCACGTCGTCGATCACCAAGGACGGATCGGCCGAGCTCGACCGCGATGCCATCGACAAGCTGTGCGCAGACATCTCCGCAGTCCGGGCGCTCGGCCACCGAGTCGTGCTCGTGTCCTCGGCAGCGATCGCGGCCGGGCTTCACAAGCTCGGTCTCACCGAGCGGCCGCGTGACTTCGAGTCGCTTCAAGCGCTCAGCGCCGTCGGCCAGATCGAACTCATGCGGGTCTACGACGAGGCGTGTCGCGAGCTCGGATTCGCCTGTGGCCAGGTGCTGCTGGCCCCACCGGACTTCTTCGACCGTGCCCGGTATCTGCGAGCCCGGAGCTGCATCGATCAGCAGCTGGCCTTCGACGTGCTGCCCATCATCAACGAGAACGACGCCGTCGCTGACGATGCGATCCGCTTTGGCGACAACGATCGCATCGCGGCCCTGGTCGCTCACCTGATCCATGCCGACCTGCTGGTGCTGCTGACCGACACACCGGGCCTGCTCACCGCCGATCCGCGTACCGACAACTCGGCGTCCCTGATCGAAGAGATCCGCATCGTTGACCGCGAGATCGAAGCCCTCGCTGGCGGTGCTGCGTCCACGATGTCCCAAGGCGGCATGGCCTCGAAGCTGTCGGCGGCCAAGATCGCATCATGGAGCGGCGTCGACGCGATCATCGCCGCAGCGCACCGCCCGTCGGTGCTGCTCGACGCGGTCAATGCCGCGACCGGTGTCGGCACTTTGGTGCGGGCCCGCAGTGAACGGCTCAATGCCCGCAAGCTCTGGATCGCGTTCGCGTTGGCCAGCGGCGGCACCGTCGCAGTCGACGATGGCGCCCGCCAAGCCTTGCTCCGCGGTGGCGGCTCGTTGCTTGCGGTCGGTGTAACCGGTGCGACCGGTGACTTCGCTGCTGGCGATGCCGTCGAGATCCTCGGCCCCGACGGCGAAGCGTTCGCCAAGGGGCTTGTCGGCCACAGCGCCGACGACGTCCGAATGTCGGTCGGCGAACGCTCCGTCGAGGTCATCCACCGAGACGACTTCGTTCTCCTTCCCGATGCGGTACGGTCTGGCTGACCAAATCCCCTCATCCACGGAGGCACCCATGGCCGGCAAGTTCGTCCTCAAGAACGCACGCGGCGGGAAGTTCAGGTTCAACCTCTGCGCCGGTAACGGCCAGGTCGTGTTGACCAGCGAGTCCTACAACACCAAGAAGTCGGCCGAGAATGGCATCGCTTCGGTGGGCAAGAACTGCGGCAACGACAAGTGCTTCGACCGCAAGGTTGCCAAGAACGGCAAGCCGTACTTCAACCTCAAGGCCACCAACGGACAGGTCATCGGCAAGAGCCAGATGTACTCGTCGAACGCTGCCATGGAAAAGGGCATCGCGTCGGTCCGGAACAACGGCAAGTCCAAGGTCGACGACCAGACCAAGTAGGTCTCGCCACGTAGGTCTCGCCAAAGAGGTCTCAGTCGCGGGCAAGACCCCGCGCATCACTTCGCTCGAACGGCGACGCACTGGGTAATTCCCGGGTGCGTCGCCGTTTGTCGTTGGGCTCTACGGCCTACGAGCGAGAAATCGGCGAATCCGCACGAGCTACCTCATCGCTCTGCGAGCGGTTGCCGACAGAAAAGCATGCTCCCTGATTCCCTGGCGGACCAGGCTGAACCTGAGCGTTCAGCCTCGTGGACGTCCGCACATCGAGCCGTCGCTGGTCTCACTGCTCTTGTCGGCACGATCGGCGCGATCGCGTTCTACACGATCGGCGGCAACAGCGTTCCGAAGCCGGACATCTTCATGGCATCGACCGGCATCATGCTGGCGCTGATGTATGTCGGCATCTTGAAGTTCCGCCGAGCGAACCTGCGGCCGTGGCTGCTCGTCGCTGCCGGTCTGACGTCGGCCTACATCGCCATGTTCCTCATGAACTATGGAAGTTGGTTCGGACTGAGCTTCGGCCAGCCGGGTCTGCTCGATGCGCTCATGCTGGCCAACTACCCGTTGGCGACACTCGGCGCCATCGTGATGCTGTCTCGTCACCACGTTCGCACCGGCCTGCATGCGCTGCTCGAAACAGTGACGCTGACGGTCGCCGGCGGCCTGCTCATCTTCGTCTTCGTCGGTGTACGTGCGACCGAGGCCGCCACCTCGACCAGCGCAACCGTCGTCGCCGCTCTGTACCCCGCGGGCAATGTGTTGCTGCTCTCGGTGCTCGTCGCTGTCGTTGTTCGGCTACGCGAGAAGCCGGCGGGGATGCTGCTCATCGCCCTCGGCTTCCTTGGCAACCTGGCCGCCGATCTGATCTCGTCGTGGCAACGCCTCGAGGGGACCTTCCAGCCTGGTAGCTGGGTCGACTTCGGCTATCTGCTCTGCTTCATCGGCTTGGCCAGCGCTCCTGCCTGGCCCGACAACGGGGCCCAGAGCCTCGCCGAGACCCTCGATCGCGACGAAGGCCAGGTAACCGCTGGCCGCATGGCGATCCTTCTTTTCGCCCTGCTGAGCGCTCCGGCGATTCTCATCGGCCAACAGCTTCGAGGCGCCGACACGACCGAGACCATCGCGACGGTCGGAACCGTTGTCGTCCTCGCTCTGGCGTTGGCCCGCATTGCGCTCTACAACCAGGATCTGCGCCGCAAGGAAGCCGAACTCCGCTCCGCCCACGACGAACTCACCCAGTCCGAACGCGACAAGCAGTCGCTGCTCTGGCGTCTCAACCGGGCCGTCGAAGAGGAACGGAAGCGGATCGCCGCGGACATTCACGATCGTCCCGTCCAGCAGCTCGCGGCGCTCAGCTACAAGGTGGAGACCGTCGCCCTTGCATTGATGACGAACGATCTCGACAAAGCCAGCGAAATGACCGACGAGGTCGCTGACGAGCTCAGCGAACAAGTCGCAAACCTACGCAACCTGATGACCGAGGTGCGCCCGCCTGTGCTCGATGAGCGCGGTCTGGTCGGTGCCCTCACCGACGCTGGCGCTGCCTTCGCCCAGAGCCATCCTGAGGTGAAGGTGACGGTTGACGGCGGCGAAATCGCCCTCGAACCCGACGCCGAAACGGCGCTGTACCGGGTTGCTCAAGAAGCACTGAACAACATCGCCAAGCATGCCGACGCCACCGTGGTCGACATCACGATCGTTTCGGTCGATGACGATGTCGAGCTTCGGTTGCACGACAACGGCTGCGGGTTCGACCTGGCCACGAAGCGCAGCTTTGTCGCCGACGGTCACTTTGGCCTCGCCGGCATGGGCGAACGCGTCGCCATGCTCGACGGCTCCATGGAGGTCGACACCGCGATCGATGCCGGCACAACCCTGATCTTCCGAGTGCCCGCACTCCGCCAACCTGTTCTCACCGCGACTGGAGCGAACTGACATGTCCCAAGTAGCCGAAGGGGTTGTCAGCGTCGTGATCGTTGATGACTCCAGCAGCATCCGCGCTGCGTTGACCTCGCTGCTCGAAACGGTGCCGATGACCAAGGTCGTTGGCGAGGCCGCCGATGGCGTCGAAGGCGTCGAGGTCGTGCTCGAGCTTCGTCCTGATGTCGTCGTCATGGATATGCAGATGCCAAACCTGGATGGGATCAGCGCGGCGCGCCAGATCCTCGAAGCTTGGCCAAGCGCGCAGATCCTGATGAACTCCGCGTACACCGACGAGTCACTCGTCGCCGAGGCCAACAGCTACGGCGTCAAGGGCTATCTGAGCAAGGACCTGCGTCCGGCCAAGCTCGTCCGGGCCATCGTTGCGCTCGGGCAGCTGGCCCAGCATGGCGATTCGCCAGTCGCCATCGCCTGACCTCGTCGATCCTCACCCGAACACCGCTCCGAACACCGCCGCCCACTGAAACCGCCCCTGACGGAACCGCTTGACGATGTCCACGCCAGAACCAGCCTCGCTCTCTGAACGCCACGATGCGTTCGGCGCGCTCGCGGTCGAACTGGCGATGGCTGAGTCGAAGCGCCAACTGCTCGAATGTCTGTCGGGCAGGCTTGGCTCGATCATCGAGGTCGAGCGCGCGTGCTGCGCGGAGTTCGCCGAGAACGGCGTCAACTTGCACATCGCCCCGTTTGTCGGCCGCTGGCACGACGGCGGCACGGGTGAGATCGAAACGTTCATGGGCGCAGGGCCGTTGGCCGATGTGACCTTCTCGGAACGGCTGCTCCACATTGCAGATGCGTCAGGCCTGCAGGACGACCCGGTGTTCGCTGGGCTGGGGTCGGTGATCATCGCTCCAGTTGCCACCGCAGACGAGCTGCTCGCGATGCTCATCGTCGGCCATCCCGAGGTCGGCGCGTATGACGAGACCGACGTAAACATGGCCAAGCGGCTGGCCGGGCTCTGCGCTGGCTCGATGCGCCACCTGAACGTCGTCGAGCGCTCGACGCAGCGCATCCGAGAGATCGAAGCGATGCGCGAGATCGTCTCCGAACTCAACCAGACCCGGTCGCTCGAAGCTGCCCTGCAGGCCATCGCACGACCCGTCGCCGATCTGCTCCGGGCCGCCCGCTACCAAGTACGTCTCCTCGACGAGGGTGGCACCACGATGACCGCCGTCGCCGACCTCGTGCTCAGCGGTCTCGAGGCTCCCGCCGGGTCGGGCGTCGGCTCACGTGCAGCCGTCGATGACTGTCCGTCGGTCTCCGCATGCCTCACGACCGGCAAGGCCCAGATCACCCAGGTCGACAACGCTGAGATCAGCGACGTGCAGCGTGACTTCATGCGCGGCGTCGGTGCCCCGTACGTGCTGCATCAGCCCCTGTTCAACCGCGATGGGATCATCGGGGTCGTGTCGCTGACGGCCCTTGAGCAGCTCTCGCTGGCCAAGCTGGACTTGGCCGAAACCGTGGCGCGCCAGATCACGGCATCGATCGACAACACGCAGCTGTTCCAATCCCAGCAACGAGCGATCGAGATCGCAACCGAGGCAAGCCGGGCCAAGAGCGAGTTTCTCGCCAACATGAGCCACGAGCTGAGGACGCCCATGAACGGCGTGATCGGCATGACCGAACTCTTGCTCGACACCGAGCTCAACGAGACCCAGCATGAGTTCGCATCAACGATCCGAGTCAGCGGTAACAACCTGCTCACCGTGATCAACGACATCCTCGACTTTTCGAAGATCGAGGCCGGCAAGTTGGAGATCGAGAGGATCGACTTCGATCTGCGCAGCTTGGTCGAGGAGAGCCTCGAGCTGGTCGCGAAGCCAGCCGCAGACAAGGGCATCGAGCTCGTGGTCATCGCAGACCATGCCGTTGGCGCGCAGGTCTGTGGCGATGCCACCAGGATCCGTCAGGTTGTCACCAACCTGTTGAGCAATGCTGTGAAGTTCACCAGCGACGGCGAGATCGTGGTGCGTATCGCTCCCTCGGAGCTTGGCGTTCGCGTGAGCGTCGCCGATTCGGGCATCGGGATTCCCGCCGACCGCATCAACCACTTGTTCACCTCGTTTACCCAGGTCGATGCCTCAACGACTCGACGTTTCGGTGGCACGGGCCTGGGGCTCGCGATCAGCCGCCAACTTGCCGAACTCATGGGCGGCACTCTGGATATCGAGAGCACCGAGGGCGTGGGAACGACGTTCCACCTCGATGTTCCGCTGACTGCTTCTGCAACCGCGGCGCCGGCGTATCTCGCCGATCGCCCGCTCAGCTCGAAACGGATCGTTGGCGTATCGCCTCACCCGACGCTGCACGAGTTCCTCGGCTCGTGGACCGAGCATTGGGGCGCCGAGTACGTCGCAGTGACCGACCTGCGGGGCTTCGATCCAGAAGGAAATGCGATCGCCGCGGACGCGATCGTGATCGACCGCTTCGAAATCTCGGTCGATGCGTGCCGCCGCGTGATCAACCGAAACGCACCGGTCGTCGCACTCGACCGCCTGGTCGCAACCGGCGTCGACACCGATGCTGGCGACATTCGCATGTTCAAGCCGGTGAAGCCAGCGCGTCTGTTCGCCGCGCTCATGGAACTCACGACCGATGACGAAACCACGGTCGTCGACGCGGGCCCATCGCTCGACGCCAGCCTGGGAGAGTCCTATCCGCTGACCGTGCTGCTCGCCGAAGACAACGGTGTGAACCAGCGCGTTGCTGTTGGCATCCTCAACCGACTTGGCTATGCCGTCGATGTGGCTGGCAACGGCGTCGAGGCAGTCGCACTCGCCGCAGAGCGTGACTACGACCTGATCCTCATGGACGTGCAGATGCCCGAGATGGACGGGCTCGAGGCGACTCGCGCGATTCGTGCCGCTGGCGACCAAGCCTGCATCGTCGCGATGACGGCGAACGCGATGTCCGAAGACCGCGACGCGTGTTACGCGGCAGGCATG